>JAZSIL010000121.1:0-2121 GCA_045533785.1 Bacilli bacterium | reverse complement strand
TCATTTTTCAGATTCTTTTCATCATTATAATTGGAAATAAATCCACATTCAATAAGACAGGCGGGAATATTTATATGATTCATAATAAAAATATTATTATCCGCCGGTTTTGAAACTCTTTTATTATTATTGTCCAGATTTTCTTTTAAATTTGTTTCAAGAATCTGGGCAAATATTTTACTTTTTTCATTGTTTTTTGAATAAAAAATTTGTGCTCCGTTTTGTGATTCATCTGCAAAAGAGTTCATATGAATACTGATAAAAAGACCATTTTCAATTTTATTTGCAATTTTCACTCTGTTATTTAAGTCACTTCTTTTTTTATTATTTTTTTCATTTTTATTGTTTAACATTACATCAGTATCACGAGTCATTACAACATTAAAACCATTATTCAAAAGTTCATCTTTTAACTTTAATGCAATAGATAAGTTTAAATCTTTTTCTAATGTTCCTGTTTTACCAACTGCGCCTCCATCCATACCTCCGTGTCCGGGATCAATTACTATAGTATTGGATAATGTATTGACTTTTGCATTTTCAGAATACGCAGAATAAGAATAGATTGCTGTTAAAAATGTTACAAAAATTGATAAATAAAGGATAATATTTGCTTTTTTTAAAACTATAAACATATAAAACTCCAATCTGCTCTTTATGAGCAATTAATAAATTTATATATAAACTATATGCTCAAAAATTGCATATTTGTACTTTGTCCATCATAAAATTTATTATAAATTATAAATAACCGATGTTTTTCGGTAGATAGGAGCGAAAAAATGGAAATTATAAAAGAAAATATGAAGGTGGAAAATATTATTACATCTCAAACAGGGAATTATAATTTTGAATGGGATACAATAGTTCCAGATTATAAACCTGATGTAGGATTAATATTAGCTGTGAAAGAAACAAGTGAAATCAAAAGCAAAGAATTAATGCAAAACAGAGCAATGATAAACGGAATTCTAAAATTTGAGATATTATATAATCCTTACGATAGTAAAGATGAAGTTAAATCTATTGAAGCGGCAAAAGATTTCAGTTATATCATGGAACTTCCCGGATTACAACAAAATATGAACTTAAATGTTATATCTGAAATTAAAAATAAAAATATAAGTATTTTAAATAGCAGAAAATTAGGAATTTCATGTAATGTTGAGTTTTTTGGAACGGTTACTGATATGAACGATATAAATTATTTAAGTGATATAGAAGATGATAATGTTTTTTGTAAAACCACAGAAATAAATACAATTAAATCTATAACAGAATCAAATAATTACATAGAAATAAATGAAAATTTAGAACTTCCTATAGGGAAGCCATCAATTAATGAAATAATTAAATCGGATATAAAAATTATAGATAAAGATGTAAGAACATTGTCAAACAAGATAATTGTTAAAGGAGAAGTGGAATTTTCCGGAATATACAACAGTGAAATAGAAGGGAATAAAATTCATAGTGTAGTAAATAAAATTCCATTCACAGAAATATTTGATATTCAGGGAGTTAACGAAATAACTAAAAACGAAAGTGATTTCGTTATTAAAAATCCTAAAATTATAATAAAAGAAAATTCAGAAAATGAAAATAGAATTATTAACTTGTCATGTTCAATATCCGTTAACACCAAGTGTTACGAATGTGTAAAGTTAAATGCATTGACAGATGCATTTTCACAAAACAACAATATTGTAGCAAAATTCAATGAGTATCAATTAGATGAATTAATAAATGAACTATCGGGAGAATTTTCTATAAAAGATATTGTGCAATTTGATAATACAGATAATATATTAAAGATTGTTGGTTTTGAATCAAATGCATATGTAAACAAAGTATACACTAATGAAAATAAAGTTAATATAGATGGTGAAATAAGGGTCAAATTATTATATATGAGTGATTCTGATAACAAAATATGTTATAGGGAAGGAATGCTTCCATTTTCAACTGTAATTAATTGTGATAATATCTTAAATGATTCCGTTGTTTGTGAATTAAAACTGGAACTTGTAAAATGCTCATATAATATTATTTCTTCTAATCAGATTGAAATAAGAGCAATACTTGAATATAATGGTAGATTAAAGAAGAATTGTTTATATA
>JAZSIL010000008.1:0-5072 GCA_045533785.1 Bacilli bacterium | reverse complement strand
GATATAATTGAACTAAATATGACTGCATAAATTATCGAATTACAATTGATTGTAGGAAAAAATGGTAAAACTAATATTAAGACTAAACGTAGTATATTATTAAAAAATGAGTTATTTAAGATAATTTTTACTTCTCCCATTGCTTGAAGTATTGAAGTACTTATTACTTGAAGGTAATAGAAAATAAATAATATAGAAACGTTTTTTGCTAGATTTGCTCCAATTGTTGTTTTGAATAGAAGAAGCATTAGTTCATTAGGATAAACAAATATAGTTAATAAGCAAATTGATGCAGGATAAAGGGTTAAAAAAAATGCTTTGCTTATATAGTTAGTTAGACTGCTTTTATCTTTTTTTGCATAAGATTCTGAAATATGTGGGATAATTGCTGTTGATAAAGAAAATGGTATAAATGAAATTATTGTAAGTAGTGGAATTGTGTATGCGTCGATTGTAGTGTATGCATCATGAATAACATTAATTTCATAGTTAAGATATGATAATATTCCAGTATAAAGAATTGGTTCTAAGAAATATGAAAGACTACCGATTATTTTAGATAAAGTTAGAAAACCTGCTGTTTTATAAATTATTTGTTGTTCACCTGAAGTATTAAAATAATGAATAGGTCGCTTTAAATATAGTTTTATTAGGCAATATGTAATGGAAGCAATTTCACCAATAGATAAAGCAATATATAAAAACGCAGTTGCTAAGAGTATATTGTATTTAATACCTATAAAAATACCTATTAAAGAAAATGTTGTTCTAAAGATTTGCTCTAATAATAATGAAGTAGATGCAGTTTTAATTTCTTTAATTCCGTTAAAATATCCTCTTAATGCATCGCTAATGCCTACAAGAGGTATCAAAAATGTTCCAACAAGTAGTGGGAAGAATAAGCTTTCATCTTTTAATAAATAAGTTGTTATTGATTTAATGGATATTAAATAGACGATAATGCAAATTATTGATATTAAAAGAGAAGTCTTTATCCCTTTTTTTAGAATCGTTCTTGGGGAATATTTCTTTGTTGCGTAGGATTCAGAAATAAGTTTTGACATTGTATTATTCATGGAAAAACCTGCAATGTTAATAAATAATAACAATGTTGGATAACTTAATACATATTTACTCATACCTTCTATTCCAAGTGTTCTTGTAGTGATTATTTTTCCAAACATGCCAATTATTTTTACAATAAAGCTTGTTATAATTATGATAATTGTATTTTTTAATAGTTTATTTTTTTTCATTATAAACTCCTTTATTATCTTTTTAACTAAATAATTTTATGCTAAATGATAATTGTTTAGTCTTTTTACTTTAATTATATTTATAAATTTGGTATAATATAATGTAATGTGATAAAAATAGGAGAAAAAAATAATGAATTATAAAAATTATATTGCGATAGTAGAAGATTTTCCAATCAAAGGTATTTCATTTAAAGATATTACACCATTACTTGCAAGTGGTGAAGCATTTAAAGCTGTAACAAAAGATTTTTGTGAATTTGCAAAAAAAGTTGGTGCAAATTTAATTGTAGGGCCTGAATCACGTGGCTTTATTTTTGGATGTCCTGTAGCTGTTGAACTTGGAATTGGTTTTGTGCCTATTAGAAAACCTGGTAAACTACCTCGTGAAACTGTAACAAAAGAATACCAATTAGAATATGGTAGTAATACTTTATGTATGCATGCTGATGCAGTTAAAAAAGGAGATAAAGTATTAATTATTGATGACTTACTTGCAACTGGTGGAACTATCGGTGCTACTGTTGATTTAATTAAATCACAAGGAGCTGAAGTAGTTGGTTGTGCATTTGTTGTAGAATTAACAGAACTAAAAGGTAGAGAAAAATTTGAGGGAATTGAAGTTTTATCATTAACTGAATACCCTTATTAAAAATAAAATAAAATTAAATTAAATATTTAGAAAGGTGGTGAAAATATGGATAAACCACATGTAATAGGTGACTTAATAGAAGTTGCTAAAACGTATATTAATGAAGAAAATATTGCTTTAATAATTAAGGCGTATGAAACAGCAAAATCGTATCATGAAGGACAATTTAGAAAATCTGGTGATCCGTATATTCAACATCCTTTAGAAGTGGCATATATTCTTGCTACACTTAATGCTGGACCAAATACAATTTGTGCAGGTTTATTACATGATGTATTAGAAGATACTAATATGACAAAAGAAGAAATGACTGCAGAGTTTAATGAAGAAATTTCAGAAATTGTAGATGGTGTTACAAAAATCAGTAAATTAAAATATCGTACAAAGGAAAAAGCCTTAGCGCATAATCATGAAAAATTACTTATTGCGATGTCGAAAGATATTCGTGTAATTTTAGTTAAATTAGTTGATAGACTTCATAATATGCGTACTATTGAATTTCAACCTGAAGATAAACGTAAGCGTATTGCTAAAGAAACTTTAGATTTGTATGCTCCTCTTGCTCATCGATTGGGGATGTACCGTATCAAGGCGGAATTAGAAGATTTAAGTTTTAAAGCGATTGATCCAGAAACATATCATGAAATTGCTATTGATATTGCTTCTAAGAAAAGTGAACGTGAAGATGATATTGAAACGATGAGATCATTACTTATTGAAATGCTTGATAAAAATAATATTACTGGATATGAAATTAAAGGGCGTATTAAGAATATTTATAGCATTTATAATAAAATGGTAACTAAGAGCAAAAGTCTTGATGATATCTTTGATTTATTAGCTTTACGTGTGATTGTAAATACTGTTGGCGATTGTTATCATGTTTTGGGGTTAATTCATAGCATTTGGACTCCTCTTCCTAAGCGTTTTAAAGATTATATTGCTGTTCCTAAACCAAACCTTTATCAGTCTCTTCATACAACAGTTGTTGGAGCTGGAGGTAAAATTTTTGAAGTACAAATCCGTACATTTGAAATGGATAGCGTTGCTGAACTAGGGATTGCTGCGCACTGGGCTTATAAAGAAGGTAGTGGATACTCATCTGAAAAAGAACAAAAAGAAATTGCTCAAAAGTTAAAGTGGTATAAAGAATTAGGTTCTATTCTTGAAAGTTCAGAAGGTGATGATCCAGTTGATACATTAAAAGATGATATATTCTCTGCAAATGTATATGTATTTACTCCAACAGGTGATGTTTATGATTTTCCAAGTGGATCAATGCCGCTTGACTTTGCTTATCGTATTCACTCGGAAGTTGGTAATCGTGCAGTTGGTGCTATTGTAAATGGTAAGATTGTTCCATTGTCATATAAACTTCAAACTGGAGATGTTGTTGAAATTAAAACTTCAAAATCTAGTACTGGACCAACTGAGTCTTGGTTAAAGCTAGTTAAAACTTCACATGCTCGTAATAAGATTAAAACATATATTAATAAAAAACAACGTGATAATTTTGTTGCAAATGGACTTGCTGAACTTGAAAAAGTATGTAAAGCAAAAGAATATGATATTAAATTAATAGATGAAAAAGTAATTAAAGAATTTTTCTCTAAATTAAATATTAAAACTTTTGAAGATTTATGTTGTGAAATTGGAAAAGGGACTATTTCTGCACAAGCTTGTATTAATCGTATTTTATGTATTACTGACGTAAAATTAGATGATGCTCAAGCGTTAAAACAATATAGTGAAGACACTAGTTCACAAAGAGAACGTAAAAGTGCGAAAAATGATTTTGGGGTTTATGTAGATGGACTTCCAAAAGCACAAATTAAACTTGGAAATTGCTGTCAACCTGTTTTTGGTGATGTTATTTATGGCTATATTTCAAAAGGATATGGTATTGTTGTTCACCGTGAAGGTTGTCCAAATATGCAAAGATCAGATCAAGAGCGTTTTATTAATGTTAAATGGGATTCTTCATTTACTGGCAAAGTTTTCAATACTACATTAAAAGTTTTTGCTCGCGATCGTAGAAATTTAACTGCAGATATGATTAATACATTAAACTACTGTAATGTTACAATTATCTCAGTTACATCTACAAAAACAAAAAATGAAGAGTGTTTAGCAAAATTTAAATTACAAGTATCTAGTATAGAAGATTTAAATCGTGCAATCTTAGCTCTTAATAAAATGCCAGAAATGTATTCTGTAGAAAGAATTTTTAAATAATATGAAAGTTGTTGTTCAAAAAGTATTAAGTGCTTCATGCACTGTCGATAATAAAATAACAGGAAAAATTGATCAAGGATTTATGCTTCTAGTAGGATTTACACATTCTGATACGATTGAAAATGTTAATAAAATGGCTAAAAAAATTGTGGGCCTTCGAATTTTTGAAGATGAATGTGGTAAAATGAATTTAAGTATTAAAGATGTAGGTGGAAAAATTTTATCTATTTCACAATTTACTTTATATGGTGATTGTAATAAAGGTAATCGTCCATCATTTGTTAATAGTATGAATCCTGCTTCTGCAAATGAATTATATAATCAGTTTAATGAAATATTAAGAAATGAATACGGAATGATTGTTGAAACTGGAATCTTTGGTGCTCATATGATTCTTGATCCAATTTGTGATGGTCCTGTTACAATAGAATTGGAATTTTAAAAATGGAAAGAAAACTTATTTTAGATTTTATTGGACAAAATTATAATAGCTTATCCGATATTAAATTTAAACAAATGACTGTCTTTATGTATGGTAAAATCTATCAAAATGATTTATTAGGGAATAAATTATTAGATGGTAATAAGTTATTTGCATATGATGTAAAACTTCCAAGAATTTATTTAAAAAAGTTTCAACTTGATAAAATTAATGATGGCGTGCTTGCTCTAGCAGGTGATATAAACCAGATGACAGTTTTTAATAAAAGTGATTTTAATTTTGAATTAGAAGAAGTATATTCAGGAAAAGATATTAGAGAGTTAAATTTTAATTATTTATATTTATACCCTGTAATAAAAGATGATTTAAAAATCGGTGCTATTTTAATTTATGCAGAAAATCTAGTGAAAGATTTTAAAATCACTCAAAATTCAGTTACATTATTATTTAATGGCTTAAGTGAATTAGAACTTGTAAATTTTCGCCA
>JAZSIL010000306.1:0-10157 GCA_045533785.1 Bacilli bacterium | reverse complement strand
ATCTTACTTTTTTATTTTTTCTTTTTAATAAATATATATACTAGTGTTGTAATACTAAGAATCTCAATTAAAATAAAGTTTTTCTTATTTTTACATTTCTTTTTATTATTTTGATTAGAATTATTATTATTTTCGTCCGTTATGTTGTCTTGACTATTGTTTTCGTTATCTGGTGTAACAGTACTTCCGTTTTCTTTGTCATCTGATTCGCCGGTATTTTCTCCATTATTAATATCAGGAGTATTCGTATTTCCTCCTTCATTGTCATCAGGAATTATTGTATCTTCATTATTAATTTCAATTTTTTCTACTAGAATTGTTTCTGAACTAATTGACTTATATTTGTTGTTTTCTATATATTGTATAAATAAAGTTAATTCATAATCTTCTTCTGTCAATTTAACATCTTCAATGGTATATATATTCACATATTCTTCACAATCAAATTGTTGACCATTATAATTAATATAACAAGCATAAGAAAGTTCAAAATCATCAATAACTTCAACATTAACTTTAATAAAGTCAGCACCTTTGTCTATTACTTCGAATGTTTTAATTTCAGGTAAATTATATTTTTTAGTCATTTTATGAATTTCTTCTTTACCCTCATAAATTTTTCCATCTATATTATCTCTAATTGAATAGTTAATTTCTAACATATATATTGTAGAAGGCGATAGATTTTTAATAATTACTTCGGTATTTTCGGCTAATAAATCATAAGTTTCCTCATTACATGTAACAGTAGCAGAAATAACTTCATCATCTGATTGAGGAATTCTTTCGACTATAATTGAATTTGCAGTTACTTTTTTAACATTGATACCTGAAGAAGGCATTGTAAATGAATCTGTATGAGCTATTATTTGTTGTTCAGCTTTAACAACTGTACCGTTAACATTTATATCATATGATAAATTTACAATATATTCTGTATCATATTTTAGATTATCAATTGTTAATGTATCATTTTCTATATTATATGTTTTTCCTTCTAACTCAGCTACAACGTTAGATATATATTCATCATTATAATTATTAATTTTTGTAAGCGTAATACTGTTTTTAGTTGAATCTTTTTTATAAGCTCTATATCCACTATCTCTTACTACAAAGAAACAACCTGATAGAACTTGTCTTTCTTTAACACCTGAGTCACTACTTTCGTTTACAACATCAAAAGAATCGTTTGCATTTCTAATTATAGCTGTTACACTTCCACCACCATCTTGTTGATATGCGTCAATTACACCAAATTGTTTTAATATTGTGTTTGATTCATTTTGTGTTGTACCACTATAACTGCCTTTAGCAACAGTCATTAATACATAAGTTCCATCAGCTTTTTTACCAAATATTGAACGATTATATCGTCTTGCATCATAAGGGGCAGTCGTCTTTACATCTTTATCATTTTCTCTTTGTGCTGAATGATAGCCAAATGATGCTTCAACATTATTCATTTCTTCATTACTATAATAATATTGAACTCTTACTTTAACATCATTTTTTAAATAATTTACTAAATTTATATTTGATGTTTCAATACCAAAAGTTCCAGATGTAAAAACATATTCATTAGTAATATTACTTATTGTACCTCTTCCAAATAAAGAATCACATGCTCCAACATAAGGATATGCACTCGAATTATTCATATATGCCATTTCTGCATTTTCAATTATGTAAAGATTTTTATCAGTTTTTACATTATGTTCAATATATAAACCATTTTGTTCAGACGAAATATAAGAAAACCATACTGAAGTTTCATTTTCAATTGGAGAATTATTAATTTTATCAACATTATGTATATATATAACTTTATTATTTTCATCTAATATTTCAATTTTTAGATTAGATAATGTTGATTCATAGATAAAACTTTCTTCTTTATTATTGTTAGCTATCCCAATATAATTAGAATGAGAATTTCCTGTTGGTGTTATTGGAAATCTTCTTTCGCCATCTATTATCATTGGATAATATGGTTGGTTATAATAATAAAAAGAGCCGTCTGTTCCTAAACCAGAACCATATTTTGTATAATATTGATCACCATTAATTCCCGCAACAACGATCCAACCGGGATGTTTTTCTTCATAATCCTTAGCGATTGCGGAAAGACCACCTCTAGAATAAGATGTTTTTCCTCCCATTGCCCAAGATACTAATTTAGAATTAATCCCATCTGTTTTCATTTCAAAAATATTAACTTTTTGATTTCCTGTTTCTGCTTCATTAACATCAGTGCTTTCCCCTAACATATATGTATGTGTAAGTCCGTTAAGTTTTTTTGTTTGTTGCTCATTAACTTTCCAAGTTGCAGAATTATCATCATTCGTATAAACATTTGATGCTCTTAAATTATGTGGAATAAATAAAAATGTTAATAAGGTTACAAAACTTATTATATATATATTTTTTAATAATTTCATATTATCACCTCAACATTATTTTATCATAAATTTTTAATGCATAAAAGAAAAAGAAGAAGTTTTTTCACTTCTTCTTAATTTAATTTATTTTCTTTTTCTAAAGAATACACCAATTACTGATGCTGCAGCAAGAGTTGCAATTAATAATTCAGCACTCTTCTTTCCGCATTTTTTCTTAGGTGCTTCATAATTTGGATCAACTTCGCCGCATTCACACTTGCCTTCTTTAAAGTTATGTACATGTGGTGCTTCATAATTTGAATCTGTTTCTCCACATTCGCACTTTCCATCTTTAAAGCTATGAACGTGAGGTGGCTCGTAATTTGGATCTGTTTCACCACATTCACACTTACCTTCTACAAAGTTATGAGTGTGTGGTGGAACGTAATTTGGATCCGTTTCGCCACATTCACACTTACCATCTTTAAAGCTATGAACATGAGGTGGCTCGTAATTTGGATCAACTTCGCCGCATTCACATTTACCTTCTACAAAGTTATGAACATGAGGTGGTTCGTAATTTGGATCTGTTTCGCCGCATTCGCACTTTCCTTCTACAAAGTTATGTTCATGTATTGCTTCTCTAATATATTCAAGTGGTTCAGATTCGACTTTAATTGTTTCTTCTTTTTCGCTTAAATATTCAATTACAAGTTTAATAATATAATCATTTTCTTCAAAATCAAGTCCTGTTAATCTAACTGAATCACTCTTTAAAAGAACTTCTTTTGCAATCTCATCATTTATTGTTATATATGCTTTTGAAACTACATCATCTTCATCATTATATTCATATTCAATAGTTAAATATGATGATCCTTTTTTATTCTCAATAAATTTTTCAATTGTTGGATCTTTAAATGCTTTTGTATGAACAATAATTGGTTCAGTTTGACCATTAAATGTTACAGTTGAAGCAGGATCATATATATCATAAGTGCAACTTACTTCATAATCTACATCTTTATAAAGATCTGTACATATATATTCATCTTGATTTCCCATGTTATAAGTCTTATGTCCTACTTTTAAAATAATATTAGAAATATTTTGTGCATAATCTTTTCGTGTTTTAACAATTTTAATCGTTGTGTCTGTTACTTCAGCAACTTTAATTATTTCGTTAGGATAAATGTACTCTTTTGTTTGAACATAAATATATGTATAGTCTGGTATTGTTTTATTATTTTCAACTATATCATATGTAAGTTTTAACTTATATTGTGTGTTTTGATCTAATCCATCAATAGTTAATTGCGTATCTGCACCAAATTCATATTCTTTATTATCTAAAATTACTTTTAAATTTTCAACTTTCGCAGCGCCTAAAAGTTCTTTTTTATCTAATGTTATAGAATAGTGAGTTGATAATTGTTGATTTTGTAAAACACCTGGATCTCTTTTTACAAAGAATAAGTAACTTAGATTTTCACGAGGACTATTTGGATTACCTGAATCTTTTGGATAATTTGTTACTTTAAATGTTCCATTATCTTGACGAGCAAGAGCTGTTACGCTTCCGCCACCATCCATTTGATATAAGTCAGTACAGTCATAATAATTTGCTACAGCATTGCATTCAGTAAATGTTAATCCATATGATCCTGCTCCCATAACATAATCACCTGTTATTAATACATATGTTCCATCTGCTTTTTTCCCCATTAAAGCACGTGAATAAGTTTTAGTATTGTATGCATCGTTAGCATTATTGGGTTGAACTGAACCATTTAACATGTGAACACTATGATAACCCATAGCTTCATCAACTGCATTTAGTTCCTCACTACCAAATAATAATTCAACTTTTACTTTAACTCCATTATTTAGTGCAGAAATTACGTTTTCATCAGTTGTTTCAATTGCGAATTGACCTTTTGCAATCGTATATTCTTTTAATTCTGAATTAGAAATTGTTCCCTTACAGAATAGTGAAACTAGACCACCAGTAGGATAACCATAACTTGGATCAATACTTACAAGTGCTAAATCTGCATTTTCAACTAAATATAATTGATTAGTTGTATTTATTGATTTATTTTGTGCTCTATCAGAATAAGATGTATGAATTGGAGCGCACCATACTGTTGTTTCAGCGCCAACAGCATTTCTGTTAATTCCGTTAACTACGAATGAAGATAATTCGTTTCCTAATTCATCAATAATTGATAATTGATATCCACCAAGATTGCCATCAGGATATGCAAAACTATTAACGCTTCCATCATTTTTAAATCCTACAACATTTGAAGAATTATTATAAGGATTGATTGTAAATAATTTATCGCCGTCACTAATCATAGGATAATATGGAGACGGTTCAATCATTGCGCTTCCATCAGCTCCTAATTTATTACCATATTTGAAAAAGTATTGGTCGGCATTTATTCCGCCCGTAACAATCCAACCTGGATGTTTAGCTTCATAATCTTCTGCTGCTTCAATAATATCAGCACGAGTATATGATGTATTATCTTTTTGTACAGCCCAAGTAACAAGTTTTGATGTAATACCATCGGTTTTCATTTCAAATACGTTTATAAGTTGACCTTTGGTAGTACCCTTAGTTGTAGTTGTTGCTTTAGCTAAAGTGTGTGTCATACCATAAATATCTCTAACTGTAGATTCTGTTGGTGTATATGTACTAACACCTGTTGGATCTGTTGCGCTATCTTTGTTTGCAGCTTTTGCTGGAACTAAAGACATAAAAAATAGAGATAAAATAAATATAAATATTAATTTTTTTGCAATTCTCATAGAAAAATTCCTTTCTAGTTTTATTTTACATAAATATTTTAGCATAAGAATTTTTCTTTTCCAAATAAAAAGATAAAGCATTTTATATATGCTTTACCTTTTTTGTTTATTCATATTTTGGATATGGTCCCAAGATACCTTTTTTAAAATCTCTTTTAGCTTTATCAATCATTATAAATTTTTCACGATAATTTTTATCTTTTGCTCGTATTTCTTGATGTTCACGTTTTGCAATTTTTTTGTCTAAATTTACATAATCACGATCAAGAGATTTGTATTCTTCCCATAAATAGTATCTATTTCTAGTTTCATAATATAAGTCCATTAAATCTCTTTCGAATGTTGATAACATTATGAAACCTATTTTTCTAGTAAGAATTTTATAGTTTTGTTTTCTTAATACTAAATTTTGTGCAAGCATTACATCATATCCTAGCAGACGTGCTTGTAAACAATAATCATAATCAAAAGTTGTTTGATAATATTCTGTTTTTATACCTCTAGTTTCTTTGTATATATGTAAATTTAGTAAAGCGCCATAAGCATTGCACCCTTTGATAGCTCTAAATTCTTCTGATTTTCTTTCGTGTATTTCGCAACCAAATAAAGGCATCGGTGTCAAGACAGCGATTCTTGATACATCAGAAAATGAAACATATTTTTTTAATTCTAAAAACGCTTCATTTTCGTAATACATATCTGGTTTCAATAATGTAATGTAATCAGCTTCATCTAATATTGCTTTATCTATTAATGCTTTATAAATTTCTGCATCACCATAGTC
The DNA here is from genome assembly GCA_045533785.1 of Bacilli bacterium. Taxonomy (GTDB): domain Bacteria; phylum Bacillota_I; class Bacilli_A; order ML615J-28; family CAG-313; genus UBA1737. The sequence continues at coordinate 4,175 of JAZSIL010000306.1, read as the reverse complement.
TATACATTTCGCTATTTCAACATATGGGTATTTTGCAAATAATGCTAAAAATTTAGAAACATCTACTTCTTTTGTTACGTATATATATAATTTATCGATATGGTTGATATAAGTTAATAGATTTTCGTTATATTGCTTTATTTCTTCTTCAATAGTTATAGATTTTTCAAGAATGCAGCCTGCAATTATTTTTACTTGTTTTTCATTCATTACATATTATCTTCAATTAGTTCCATTAATGTATCATAATATTTTACTAATTGTTTTCCTTTCTCTGTAAGGTTATTATACATTGTTTTCACATAACCAACAGTTGTATTATTAACAACAGCTTTACTTGTTGTTAAATTATAGATATATACATCAACTAAATTTGCAGCATCTTCATCTATTTGATTTTGATTAACTGACCATTTTGCGTAAAGTTTCTTTGAAGTGTTTTGAGCTATGTTTGTTATTGGACTTCCTTCATAATTTTCGTTATCAAACCAACCTTCAAATATATATCCTCTTAATTTTAGGTTTTGTAAATCACTAGACTCATTAAAATTATATATAACAGAAGCAGTATTTGTAAGACAATCTATCATTCTATCAGTTTTTACATAAGATGTTTCTTCTGTATAATAGAAAAATTTCGCTATATCAACTGTAGGGGCCCAACTTTCTGCAAATATATCAGCACCATAATTATTTTTATTTGCATATTTTTCATCTAATCTCCAGTATGCAAAGAAATTAATAAAGAAAGGTAAGACATCTTGATATAAGTTGTTTTTATATAAGAAACCAAAAAATGCATTTTCTGATTGATTTTCTAAAATACCATTAATATCTTTTTCTAACATATATCTTCCAGCAAGATTTCCAATACCATATAAATTACTTACGCCACCACCATTAAAATTTTTAGCTAAATTTACAAAATCAGTAACATCTTTAATACCATTATCTTCTAAATATTTAACTCCATGATATGCAGCAATATAATAATAAAAATCAGTAAAGAATGCTTCAAACAATTGTTCTTTTGATGTGTATACATTATTTATATTTGTAGGATTTAGATAATAAATAATATTTTTATTTTGTAAATCTTTTAAGTTTTGATAAAGTTGTGTTAGTTTTGAATCAGTTTTTAATAAAGTTTTTAAGTTATAATCTAGATTTTGATATTGATTATATAATGATATGATTTCTTCTTCATAATAAAGTTCTTGATATAAAGGAATTTTTGCAACTTCTTTATCAAACTTTCTTGCGTCTTCAGCATACATTTCATATAAAGTTGTGACTTCATTCGCGATGTTTTCTAACTTTTGATAATCTAAATTTGGTAGTAAATCTTTTATTTCTTGTTCAGTGTTTTCTAATGTACTAAATAATTTATCAATATCTTCTTTTAAACTAGGTGTTATTTCTTGTTCATAGATAAAATTTATTTGATTATATATATCAAGCGCATTTTTTAAAGTGTCAATTTTAGTATATGCTGTTTTTAATTTATCATAGTTATTGACTTGTTGTTTATCTTTATATGGTAATTTTTTATAACAATCATATGCTTTTTCAATGCTTTCAATATCAAAAATTGTTAATTGATCAGATATTTTATTAATTAATGAATTAGTATAATTTACAGTAGGTGTTAATTTAGCATATAAAGTAACAATGGTTTCTAGATTAGAAAATGGGATTTCTATAACTTCCTTTCCCAAATACGAATCATTACGATACCACCCTCCAAAAGTGTAATTTTCGTCTTCAATTACTGGTAAAACAAAATTATATATATCTTCACTATTATTTTTGTTTACTTTCACTCCATCTGTGACTAATTCTACTTGATATGTTTTTGTGGAAACATTATATTTAGGAGTATAAGTTTTATTTGTATTGAGTTTTATACTACTTTCCTTAACGAGCTCATTATTTTCGTCTTCCCAACCTAAAAATGTGAAAGTGTGAATATTTCTAGTATAAATTGTCGCATCTTCTATTTCTTCTAATTCATCATATATATATAAGTCTTTTTCTAATTGTGGAAAAGTAAATATTTCGTTTTTATTTATTTCATATTCAGTTGAATAATTCATAAATTTTTGTAAAAATCCATCATCATTTAAGATAATTTTTATAGTTGTTGATTGGTTGTTCTCATTATTACTGTTATCATTATTATTAATTTCATCGTTGTTATGATTACTGTTATTTGAATTACATTTACAATTAGTCGTAAATATTAAAAGAAAAATTGAAATTATTATTAATATTTTTTTCATAGGACACCTCTTTTAGATTATTATATCAAAATATAGGAATAATTTCAAAGAAAAAAATTAGATTATAGAGATCTATAATCTAATTTTAATTAATAATTAGTTTTTGTTAACTGAACCAAATACGTTCATCTTTTCAGTAACTGCTGCTTTAATACCTTTTGTAGCAGGTCCTAAAATCTTACGTGGATCATATTGGTTAGCATTTTTAGGATCAGCGATCCATTCTCTTAATAATTTATTGAATGCAAGTTGACATTCTGTGTTAACATTGATTTTACAAGTACCACAAGCAATAGCTTTTTGAATTTTTTCATCAGGAATACCTGTACCACCATGAAGAACTAAAGGCATATTAGTAGCTTCTTGAATTTCTTTCATTTCAACAAATCCTAATACTGGTTCACCTTGGTAAGGACCATGAACTGAACCTAGTGCTGGAGCAAGTGCATCAACACCAGCTTCTTTAACTAATTTAACACATTCAGCACAATCTGCATATTTGATACCACCGATAACACCATCTTCGTTACCACCAACTGTACCAACTTCTGCTTCTACACTTGCGCCATGAGCATGAGCATAATCAACAACTTCTTTAGTCATTTTGATATTTTCCTCAATTGGATGATGAGAACCATCAATCATTACAGATGTAAAACCAGCATCAATAGCTTTTTTACAGTTTTCAAAACTTTGACCATGGTCTAAATGAATTGCTACAGAAACTGTGATATTTAATTCTTCAATTAAACCTTTAACCATACCAACAACAGTTTTAAAACCACCCATGTATTTAGCTGCACCTTCTGATACACCTAAAATAACTGGTGAGTTTTGTTCTTGTGCAGTTTCAAGAATAGTTTTTGTCCATTCAAGGTTGTTGATGTTAAATTGACCAACTGCATATTTGCCTTCTTTTGCTTTAGTAAGCATTTCACACATATTAACTAGTGCCATTTTTTTATCTCCTTTATTAATTTATATTTAATTACTTCTATATTATAACACATTTATACAAATTCTAATTATAATTTGCTTAACGTGAAAATAATAAAACAGTAAACTCTTCGTCTACTGTTTTAAATTTCTAAATATCTACTCATAAATAATCCGCCAAACTCTGCAAGACTCTTCTCAGAATCTGTAATTGATGGTTTTCCTTCAACAATTACACAACCTAATATATCTCCAAATACATTGATTGGTTTTACTATTGAAGCATTATTAATTGTGTAATTATCACATACGTTTAATGTTACACCAGAATTATTTATTTGAGTATTTCTATTTTTTAATCTTTCTTCTAAGTCTTTTGTTATTTTTTTACCTGTTAAATCGATTTTAAAGTCACCACTAGCAGCTACGATTTTTTCATTATCGGTAACGATAATATTTCTTTTGTTTGTTGTATACATACTTTCTGTAAATTCTTTTACAAAATCCGTCATTTGATTAACTGGAGAGTATTTTTTTAATACTATTTTATTATCTCCATCAGTATATATTTCTAGTGATTCTCCTTCTTTAATTCTCATAGTTCTTCTTAATTCTTTAGGAAGAACAATTCTACCTAAATCATCTATTCTTCTTACAACACCTGTTGCTTTCATAATAACATCTCCTTTTTTGGTTATCTATGTTTATTATGAACTTTTTTGGAAATATTATACTTAAATTTTAATATTTTCTAAAAATTTTGTAAGTGTATATATATAACTCTCTTTATAGCCTGTTGGGTCTATATGAATAAATATACGATTATTCTTTAATGAGAATGTAAATAGTGGTGCGAATTTAGTAGCAGTATGTGATAAATCTTTATAACTAATTTTAGAAGTTGTTTCTTCATCAAAATTAATAGTTATTTCATCTTTATTTTCTTTAAAGTTTTCT
>JAZSIL010000078.1:0-14238 GCA_045533785.1 Bacilli bacterium | reverse complement strand
CCATTATCATCTACAATTGTACAACTTGTAACAACAAGTGCTAAAACAAATATAAATAAACTTAAAACAATTTTTTTCATAAATTTTTGTCTCCTTTTCATTTTGTTATATTTATTATTTCTAATTATTTGCATTATTATTATACATTTGTTAAAATCCATATCTTGTAACAAATGTTACACTTTGGAGAAAAATATGAATATAATAAATTTATTAACAGAACAAGAAATAAAAGAAAATATAAGATTTAAACATTACGATTCTAATCAAGTAGTATTTGACGAAGGTGCAAAGTGTTATGGTATTGGAGTAGTTATGGAAGGTGAAATCTTAATAAAAACTTATACCTATAACATAAAAGAAGAAATCATAACGGTGATCAAAGAGAAAAATTTGTTTGGACAATTTTTACTGTTTTCCGATCAAGATACATATTTAGGCATCGGAATAACTTCAAGAAAAACAAAAGTGGCTTATATTTTAAAAACAAATCTAATTACTCTACTTTCATCAAATAAAAAATTTTTAGAAGAATATATGAAGATTATTTGTAAAGAAGCAATCTCTATAAAACAACAAGCAAAATTACTTGCACATAAAAATATTAGAGATAGAATTATGTATTATTTAATATCAAATCAGAAAGATAAAATCGTATATATCGACTCAGTTACAACACTTTCTAATATCCTTTCTATTCCTAGACCATCTGTTTCAAGAGAACTTTCAAACATGGAACGAGATGGTTTAATCAAGAAAGCAGATAAAATTATATATATAAAATAGCAGTACCAAAGTACTGCTTTTTTTAAAATCCTGAAATAAAACAAATTAAATAACCAACAAATAAACTTACTCCAAACATAATACCTAGAATTGTAAAACTATTTTTTATGTTTGTTTTTCTTTTAAATAAGAAAACAAGTCCAAGTCCTGCGTTCATACAAAGGCCTGAAATACAAGCACCAAAACTAAGTCCACCTAATAGATATACATTTGTTATTGCAACACTTGCTGCACAGTTAGGAATTACACCAATTAATGAAGAAATAAGTGGTGCTAAGTATTTATTTGTTTGTAAAAATTCATTAATATTTTCTTCACCAAGATAATGAATTAATGTATTGAATAAAAGAGTAATACCAAGAACATATGCAAAAATCTTTAAAGAATGAATTAAAGGATGAAGTATGTGTTTATATACTTTAGAGTGTTCATCACCACCTTCAATTGGATGACTACAACAACCAATATGAACTTCTTCTTCAAAACTTTTATGACAATGTTCTAAATGTTCATGAACTTCGTGTTTATATTTTGTTAATAATAAATCAACAACAAAGCCAGTTACAAAACCTATTACAAATTTTAATGCAACAATTAAAATAATACTTAATACATTTTCTTTAGTTGCTTGTGATAATAAAATTGGCAAAGCTTCATCACTACATGCAAGAAATAATGCAATAAGAGTTCCCATTGTGATATGGCGTTTTACATACAAGTCTGATGCAACAACACTGAATCCACATTGAGGTACAAGTCCTAAAGCTGATGCAATTAAAGGTGAAAAACGATTCTTCTTTCCAAGTCCTTTTGCGATACGTTCTTCAATAAAACTTATGATAAAATATAAAATAAGCGCAACAACAAATACTTTTAAGCTTTCTTCTAATGAATGTAGTACGATATGTAAAATTTCGCTCATTTTATTCCTCCTGTTTATTTTTCATGCAATCTTCGCATAATCCATAGAAAACTACTCGTCCAGGATCTACTTTAAATTTATGCATATTTTCTACATGATTGATTACTTCATTAATATGAACACATTCTAAATGTTGAAGTGTTCCACAATCTATACACATTAAATGGAAGTGTTCTTTACAAGAATCACCTGAATCAACATATTGATAACACGCTTTATCTGAATCAGGTAAGATATATTTTTTTACATCTCCAGTTTGAACTAAAACATCTAAATAACGATAAAGTGTTGCACGAGAAACACTTACCTTTTGTGCTGATAATATAAATAGCATATCATCAGCTGTAAGATGTTTATTTTTATTGTTCTTTAACATTTCTAAAATGATTGTTTTTTGTCTCGTATTATAAACTTTTACTTCCATATATTACTCCAAATTGAAATTGAGACTCATTCTCATATTTATATTATACACTATATCACTTCTTAAGTAAATTAATTTGATTTTTTTTCTAAAACTACTTGAAATATCTTTTTATTTATTATAAAATATAAGTACAAGGAGGTTATTACTATGAAAAAAATTATTACAATCGGTCGTGAATGCGGTAGTGGTGGACATACTATTGCGTTAAAAGTTGCGGAAGCTTTAGGAATTCCATGTTACGATAAAGAAATTATTTCCATGGTAGCTGATAAATGTATGGTCTCTAAAGAATATGCAGAAAAGGTAGGCGAATTATTAACTAATTCTATGTATCAATCCTATTACGGATATAGTGAAGTAAGATTTCCATATTCCTCACCATCTTTACAAGATCAAATAAATTCTACACAAGTAGATATTATCAATAATTTAGCAGAAAATTCTTCTTGTGTAATTGTTGGACGTGGCGCTGATTATATTCTTAGAAAAAGAGATGATGTTTTAAATATCTTTATTAAAGCTTCGATGGAATATAAAGTAATGATTTCTAAAGAAAAACATGACTTAACTAATAAAGAAGCTAAAACAATTCTTGCAAAGCGTGATAAAGAACGTTCTAAACATTACTATTTTTACACTGGTCAAACATGGGGTGATGCTAAAAACTATCATTTAGTTTTAGATAGTGGTGTTTTAGGTGAAGATACATGTGTAAAATTAATAGTTGAAGCTTTTAAAAATTCATAATAATAAATTTTGATGAGTACTAATTTTAGTATTCATCTTTTTTGTTTTATCAATAATACTAATTATTTTAAAAATATATGTTATACTAATAATAGAATTTTTATTGGAGGTGTTATATATGTATGCTAAATGCGCATGGAAAAAATATTCTTCTTCTGATTTAGAAAATGTTTTTAAATTCAATGAAGAATATAAAGATTACATTACTAAAGGTAAAACTGAACGTAAATGTGTTGATGAAGCTGTAAAACTTGCTGAAAGTTATGGTTTTAAACCACTAGCTAGTTTTGAAAAATTAGTTCCTGGTGATAAAGTATATGTTACAAATAAAGGCAAAAACATTGCTTGTTTCGTTATCGGTAATAAACCAGTTGAACAAGGATTAAGAGTTCTTGGTGCTCATATTGATTCACCAAGAATTGATATAAAACAAAATCCTTTATATGAAAAAAATGGTTTTGCACTACTTGATGCTCATTATTATGGTGGTATTAAAAAATACCAATGGGTAACAATCCCTCTTGCATTACACGGTGTTGTATGTAAAAAAGATGGTACTGTTGTTAATGTATGTATTGGTGAAGATGCCAACGATCCTGTTCTTGGCATTACAGATTTATTAATTCATTTATCTACTGACCAAATGCAAAAGACTGCTGGTCGTGTAATAGAAGGTGAAGATTTAGATTTAACAATGGGTAACATGCCTTTAGAAGGTGAAGAAAAAGATGCTGTTAAAGCAAACGTATTAAAACTATTAAAAGAAAAATATGATTTTGATGAAGAAGATTTCATCAGCGCTGAACTTGAAATTGTACCTGCTGGTCCTGCAAGAGACTATGGATTAGACAGAAGCATGGTTGCTGGATATGGTCATGATGATAGAGTATGTGCTTATACTTCTTTAAGAGCAGTACTTGATGCTGGAAAATGTGAATATACAACTTGTGCTATTTTAGTTGATAAAGAGGAAGTTGGTTCAATTGGTGCAACAGGTGCTCATTCTAAATTCTTTGAAAATACTATTGCAGAACTTATTAATTTAACAACTACATATTCAGAATTAAAAGTACGTCACGCAATGGAAAACACTAAGATGTTATCAAGTGATGTATCTGCAGGATTTGATCCACTTTATGCTGGTGTAAATGATCCTAAGAATGCTGCATACCTAGGTAATGGTATTTGTTATAACAAATATACTGGATCTCGTGGTAAGAGTGGTTGTAATGATGCGATGCCTGAATATATGGCTGAAATTAGAAAAGTTATGGATGAAGAAAACATTAACTATCAAACAGCTGAACTTGGTCGTGTAGACCAAGGTGGTGGTGGTACTATCGCATATATTCTTGGTAATTATAATATGAATGTTATTGATGCTGGTATTGCTGTTTTAAATATGCATGCTCCGATGGAAATTGTATCTAAGGCAGATGTATATGAAGCATATTGTGCTTATAAAGCATTTATTTCTAAACTATAAAAATTATAGAAAAAGGTTAGTAGATATATATCTACTAACCAATTTTTTATTTCTTAAAATACTTTACCAAACTTACCATCATTCCAAATTAAACTAGAAGGATAAGCACCATCCCATTGAGTCCAACATGTTGTACCTGGAATAACACTATAAAGTGTTATTGTTTTAGATACACCATCAATTGTAACTGTAACATCATAAGATACTGTTGTTGTAGTCTTTGGTGGATTTACAACACGACCAATTTCATCAACAATATCAGGATTGTTAGATTTAAAAGTGATTTCAGCATCTTTGTAATCTTTCATAATAATATAGTTTACTTCAACCATCTTCATGAATTCATTCCAATATTGTCCTGCTCTAATTGATTGAGGACAGTTCTTTCCACTCCATGTATTATGTTCTTTAACTCTATCAAGTGTAAGCCCATTTCTAACTAAGATATCAGCAACTAATTGACCTGTTCTTTGCCATGTATCATATATATCACCAGATACATTAACACACATTTCAATACCAACAGAGTTATTATTACCACCTTGATTACCAATTGAACCAGCAACAACTTGTGAAAAGTCTACTCTAAATGGTGCCATATAATAATAGCCATCAACTATTTTATATGAAGGACCAAGTGTTGTAAAGTGAGCTTTAGATGGATTAGTAATTGTCTTTGTTCCGTTTGAAATAGGAAGTGCAATAGAAGTAATTTGACCATCAATAGTTAAGTACCAAGTATTTCCATTTTTAACCATGTCAAATTCTGGAGCTTTTTCTCCAGCTTTAATACCTGTTTCAATCCATTTAAATGAATATCCAGTTCCATCGCCTGCATGATATGCACGATATTTTTCTCGAACTACACCAACAATTTCTTTATTACCAGTAGTATAATGAATTGATGTTCCTCCTGTCGACATTGATGAAGCAATAGAATGAACTGTACCTGTTAGAGTTGCGGTATCATGTACTGTAACAAATTCAATTATATCTTCAGCGCGACGATCTTTATGATTTGAGTTATCTGTAATAGCATCAGAATTAGCATAGTATTTTTCTTCTACAATATAAGGTGTAAATAAGAAATAGTTAACACTACCATATCTTGAATCATAGTATCTTTGAGTACCATCATTATATAAACATACATTACCTGCATCAACAATTGCAAAGTTATAATCAGCAATTAATTTTAGAACTTGATCTACTTTTGTTTCTGTAGTAAGGTTAGCAACAATTAAATTGATTTTAACTTGATAATTAGAACCAGTATTATCACTTACAGTAATGATTACTTCTCCTTCTTTTAAAGCAGTCACATAACCATCAGCGTCTACTATCGCAATAGAAGTATTACTTGAAGCATAATAAATTTCAGCATTATCTGTATCCTTACCTAAAGCATGAGCATGAATTTGTACTTTTTCACCAACATTTAAAATACCATCAAATTCATCTTCAAAATCAACGTCTATTGAAGGAATGGAATAAACAGTTACAGTATAAGTTTTAACTGCATAACTCATGTAATCTCTAATTGTAATTGTACATGAACCGGCATTAAGAGCTTTTATTAAGCCTGTTTCGCTAACACTAATAATATCAGGATTACTAGATTCAACTATCACATCTTGGAAATATGCATCAGTTGGTATAACACTTGCAACAATTTGGAATTCATCTCCTGTAATCATTTCTTCTGTCATTTCATCTACTTTCATATCAGTTACAGAAACAAGTAGCGTCCATTTTGCAGTTAATTTAACATCTGTTGTTAAATCAGCTACAGTTTCATATTTTTTTCCATTTTCATCATACCAACCATCAAACTTAGAACCAAGTTTAGAAGGTACAATTAATGTGCTATCAGGTTCAACATCCATCCTAATTATCGACTCAGTTGGTGCTTCATTATAGAAATAAACATTACCAGGGGTAGCATGATTCATATCAACTGGATTACAACTAAATGCAACAACTTGACCTACACTAATTGAATCAACTACAATTTGATGAAGAGTTCCTTTATTATTATGAGAATTTGAAATTGTTAATACATATTCAGCACCTTCTGCCCACGATGATGGACCTGATTTTATAATATCAAGTACTACCCATAAACCTGTCACAGCATCTTTTCCGATATAAATACGATCAGAGAATGTAGCACCCGGGTCATATGATGATTGACCTAAAAATACATTATTTTTATAATTAGTTCCACTCCAATAAGCGCCTTCATTATAGTTATAATTATTAACTTGAAGTTTAGCAGCAGGAGTTGCATATTGTAAATAAGATTCAGTAGACACACCACCGTTTAAGTCATATGTGACTGCAAATGTGTTAGCCTTTTTCCAATTAGCATACAATTTAATCTCACCTCTAGCATCTTTATTAATTTCAGAAATATATATATTAGAATCAGTTTCTGTTGACCATCCCAAGAATGTATACCCTTCTTTTGTTGGTGTAACTAATTCAAGACCATCACCTTCTACGTACTTAAATGGTGCTCCTTTTGGAAGTCTTCCACCATTAAGGTTATAAACAATGCTATGAGTAATATCTTTAAATTGGGCATATAAAGTTATATCACCTGTCGTATCTTCTGGTATCTCATAAATATAGTCTTTTGAGTTTTCTTCAGTTGTCCAACCTAAGAATATTTTATGTTCATGTGTTGCAGGTACAATTGTTTGAGGTAGCTTTCTCATATCATATTTAATTGGATTATCAAGTGAATTTATGCCACCATTTAATATATATATGATATTGAATTCAACTTGAACAACTTCTATTTCCCATTCTTTCTTAACTTCTTTATACCCGTTTGTTGCAGTAGCAGTTATCTTTACAGTACCTTTTTCTTTTGCTTCAAAATTATTACCATCAACAACAAGTACATCAGTATTTGCGGAAGTATAAGTCACACTAACTTCTTTGCTAGCTGTATGTGAGATAGAGAATTTATCTCCAACATATATAACACTAGGTACATCAGTATATCTAACTTCACCAACTTCAGGGGCAATAACATTTACTTTAACCGAAACATTAGCACTAGCATATTCTTTCCAAGTAGCAGTAACTACAGCATTACCAATTCCTATCGCAGTTATTTTATTACCTTCTACTTTTATAACTTTATTATCACTAGACTTAATATCTAGATTGCCTAAAATGTCTTGCTCTGAGTATTTTTTTACTTCAGTAGCTGAAAGTTTAAGATCAACAGCATCACCAATAACTACACTAATTTCTGATTTTTCAGCTGAAAGAGTAACTTTCTTTTTGGAACACGAAGTAAGTGTAACTATTAAAGCTATTAATACAAGACTTAGTAAAAATTCTTTTTTAAACAACTTCATAATTTTCTCCTTTATTTTTTGGTAATGATTTATAAAAATCAAAATATCCATATATATATTTTATCATTAGAGAAAAACTATTTCAAGTAATCATTTAATATTTATTAAATATTAGATTATGTAAAATACAAAATCAAATAAAAAAGGTTAGTAGATTTTTCTACTAACCTAATTTTTATTATCTATCTACATACATTCCTTTAACCATTGATGCAAGAGTAATAGATTTACTTTGACCATCTTTAGTAAATGTGATTGTATATGTAACACAAGTAGTTTCAGCAGGTTGTTTAATAACACGTCCACAGTTATCTACGATATCTGGATTGTTAGATACCATTGTTACTTCATAACCAGAATACTTAGTTAATAATTCATATTCAGCTTCAACTAATTCTAAGAATTCATGCCAAATTTCAAGATCATTTTCAAGTATTGGTTGAGGACAGTTTTTAGCAGTATAGAAGTGATGACCTCTAACTCTTGTAATATCTAAGTTATGTCTAACCATTATATCTGCAACTAATTGTGCAGTCTTTTGCCATGTAAACCATAGATCTGATCCTTCATTTACACATGATTCAATACCGATAGAGTTTCTATTACCACCAGTTGAGCAAATACGTCCTTCATAAACTTGAGTATATGCCCACCAAGTTGTACCCATGTAATATTCATCACCAACAATCTTGAATGGTAGACTTTGATCATTAATAAATGATTCAGGAGTTCTATTTGAGAATGCAGTTGATTTATATGATGAATTAGAAGAAATTGTACCATCAGCATTTAAGATATGGTCAGTTCCTCTTGAACTATAGTTCCAAGGAGAAGGCATTTTAATAGTAGTTTTTTGTCCATTAATTTCATAATAGAAATCATTTGAAATTGTAAAGTTAGGATACATAGGATCGTTAGCTCCAACTTTAACACCAGATGGAATCCACTTAAATTCGCCCACTTCAGCTAAAGCACCAGAGTCACCTGCATGCCAAGCAGCTTTTGATTCATCCATACAGTAGTATACGCCATCATTACCAGTTGTATAGTGAATTGATGTAGAACCATTTGTTGCAAAATAGCTTGCGTTTGCAGCAGCATCAGCACCACTTGCCATATTACCAGTATAGTGAACTGTAATAAATTCGATTGAAGTCATTGTACCAAATGTTGCAGGAGATTCGTTTGATTTTTCATAGAACTTATCATTCTTAACTAATCCATGGCTTGCTAAAATCTTAGAAACACTTCCAAGAATATCTTTGTTATAAGTTGCACCAATATTAAGATCATATCTTGTAAAGATATTGCTTTCATGTGAACGAATAGCTAAATCTAAAATATCTTCTGGCATTTCAGATAATACAACAATTACAAATTCAAGTTTAAGATTAGCATTATTAGGATCTACTGCAACAATCTTAGCTGTACCTTCATTTAGTGCAGTAACTAGACCATTTGCATCTACTGTTGCAATTTCAGGATTTAATGATTTCCATGAAACACTTGCTGTGCTTCCATCTTTGCGGATGATTTCAGCATTTAATTTAACAGTTTCATCGATTAATGCATAAGAATTTCCTTCATATGAACCATCAATATAATCATTAGTGTATACTTCAAGTTCAAATACAACATCTAGAGCACGGTTACCATATACTTTAATTGTAATAGTAGTCTTACCTTTAGCAAGTGCTGTAATTAAACCTTTAGCACTAACTGTTGCAACACTTTCATTACTTGAGAAGAATTCAATAGTTTTATCAGTTGCATTATCTGGAGTAATTGTCCATACTAATTGATGAGTTTCAAATAATAAAATTTCGTTAATCTTATTAACATCAATCTTTTCTACTTTAATTTCATCTTCCCATTTACCATAGAATACTTTATCACCAGAATCAATTGATGAAATATTAGTAATAGGTGAGCCAACAAAATCAGCATTATCATACCAGCCTAAGAACTTAAGACCATTTGCAAGTGAGATTTGTGGTAATTGTACAACTTGACCACCACGATAAGTAGTAGGTATTTCTTGAGGAATCTTAGTTGCACTATACATTTTACTTAAGTAAGATTCAAAATATTTTTGGCCTGTAGATGACCAAGTAATAAATTGATTTAATCTAACCATTGTAGCATATGTATCAGTATAGAAACTTTGTTCAGCATTTACAGCTAACATTGCAGTGTGGAATATAGCAAAGAATTCACTCCATTTTTGATAATATTCAGGAACATTAAGGAAGAATTCAGTACTTCCATCTTCTGCAGGGTAATTACCAAGTTTTGTATTACGTAATTTAATATCAGCATAAGCAGCTATTTGACCATTAAGATAAGTTTCATATTCTGTATAACTTCTTGTTTCGCCATTGCCTTTTGCCCATGCATATAAGTCATTAAATAATTCAGTTACAATTTCTTCACGACTTACAGCTGCGCGTGAAGGCCATATTACGTTTTGTTTATTTGTTACAAATTCGATATTATAAATTTCTCCTTCTAAAACACTAAAGTCAGCGATTAAGTATAAATCACCTTGTGCAGAAGCAGGGATTTCACTTACTAATTCGCCATTTAATAACCAACCATTAAATTGATGATTAACTAAAGTAAGTACAGGTAATGCTATTGGAGCATTATTGATACTAGAATATTGATAAATGAATGCTTCATTTGTAGAACCACCATTTAGTTCATAAGAGATTTGCCAGAATTCAACTGGTTTAACTTCAACTTCACCAGGTTTAGCACTTAAAGCACTACCATAAGATGCCATATGTTTGAAGTAAGATGCATAAGCACTTAAATCAGTGATTACATTACCAGAATTATCTTCATAATAGTTCTTTGTAAATTCTGCTAAATGAGGGTTAGTACTTTCACTATCAGCACCTCTATAAGAACCATAGTATTGATTTGTAGGTAAACCTAAGAATTGGTTGTTTTCTACTTTACATTTCCATGTAGTAGCATTACCACCATTATTACGTAAGTATAAATAATCATAACAATGATCAAAGATATTGTTTTCTACATAAATTTCAGTAATATTTTCTTGGAAACGATATGCACTTACAGCACCACTAAATACTGTACCATTATTTTTACCTAACTTAATAAATGAGTTGTTTTTAATTAAAATAGTAGTAGGTTGTGAGCTATTAGCACCACCAATAGAATATAAGAAAATACCATTATTACCATTACCTAAAGTAGTTTGTTCAAATACGTTGTTTGTGATACCAAAGATACCATAACAGTTACCACCTTCAGTTCTAATAGCATCTAAATCAAAGTCTTTAAATACATTACCATCAATAGTAATATCTACACATCTATTAGCTAAGATATTAATTTCCGATACATTATTAAAATTGTTATTATAAACTTGAAGATGAGTTAATAAACCACCACTAGCAAGAGTAAATTGAAGGAATGCAGGAAGTGTATATCTTGATTCATCCCAAGCAACTGTAGCTTCAGCAGTATCATAAACTTTGTTATTTTGGAATAAGAATCCATCATAGTTAACACTTTCAGCATATACAACTTTTGCTTTACCTGTAAATGAAAGACCATCAATTGTTAAACCTTGTGCTTTAGATGTTACATTAAATACACCTTTAATAATAGCTTCAGCAACTCTTTCTCCGTTATTAGCATTAATACCAGCATTAGGACCTAAAATAGTAATATTAGGAACATTAATAGTTACATCACCATCATATTCACCAGCAACTAGTTTAATAGTTTCGCCTTCTTTAACTGCAGCTAAAGCATCAGCTAATGTTACATAACAACCTTCATCATTAGTTCCGTTAACAACAAGTGCAACATCTCTAAATTTAGCTTCAAGAACTAAATTTCCACTTGTACCAGCAGGAATATTCTCAACTTTTTCACCATTTAAATACCAACCTAAGAAGATATATCCGTCTTTTTCAATTGTAGGAAGTGTAGCAATACCTACTTCTTTATCGTAAGCACTAGGACCTGAAGATGTTAATGTACCACCATTTAATTCATATTCTACAGTGAAATAACGATCTGGATTAGATGTAATTAATTGTTTAATATATCTAGCAGCTCTATCTTCTTCACTTGTTGCGATAGTTGCATCAGCAGTAACACCTTTAACAGATACTTGACTAGGAACAGCATTTAATACTTTACCATTAGCATCAAGATATAAGTTTTCATCAAATACTAATAAGTTTGAAGCAGCATTATTAGCAAATTTAGTTACATTTTCAAACGTATTATATTTAACATAAGACTCAACTGCAATACTTTCAAAATAACCTGGGTCATTTTGTGAAGAGCCCTTGAAATAGTTATTATATGCTTCAAACGAACCGCTTCTTACTCTAAATAAAGCAGCAGCTGTATTAGTAACAGCACCACATGTAGAACCATCAACAATACTACCAGTAATAACTACCTTCTTAGTTTTTGCATCTTGTACCCAAACGATAAATTGACCAATAGTATGGATATTACAATCTTCAATTATAAGTTCCGAAGCAGAAGTAGCATCACGGAATTTAACAAATGTATTCATATCAGTGACAACACAACTCTTGAATTTCAATGTTTCAATATTGCCACCATCTTGGAAGAATACACCTGGAATTCCACCGCCACCACCTGTACCTTTTAAGTGAACACCATTAAATACTACGTTTTTAGCAGCAATATTACCAGCTACATCTTTGGCAACATTAATAATTGCTTCAGTTGACTTAAAGCTTGTAGGTTGTAAATTAGAATTAGGTCCATGAATTTCAATACTCTTATTAATAACAACACTTAATGCATATTCACCAGCAGGAAGCATAATCTTATCACCATCTGATACACCTTGAATAGCTTCATCTAGTGTAGCAAAGTGTAATCCTTCACCAACATATTTATAACCTTCTAATAAAACTAATTTTTCTTTCCAATTAGCATAAACAACAAATTCGCCTGTTGCAGTAGCAGGAATTTCACTAATGTATGCAGTACCACCTTGTACATTTGACCAACCTAAGAAATCAAATCCTTCTTTTGTTGGAACAGGTAATGTTAATGTTTCACCTTCAGTATATTCAGTTGCATAACCATCAGCTAAAACGCCACCATCTAAATTATATTTAATTGCAGATTTGATGATTTGTTTTTCCCATTGAGCATATACTTTAAATTCACCTGTTGCATCCTTTCCAATTTCAGTAATATATTCTGTTGATTCAGCAACTTTTGTCCATCCTAAGAATTTATAACTAGCTTTAGTTGGAGTTGGAAGTTTATAGCCAACGCCTTCTTCATATTCCTTTTTAGCATCAGCAGGATTTGTACCACCATTTAATTCATAAACGATTTTTGAGAATACTGGAATTTTTTCCCATTTAGCATATACTTTAAATTCGCCTGTTGCATCTTTTCCAATTTCAGTGATATATTCAGAAGATGACTCTTCTTTTGTCCATCCTAAGAAATCAAAACCATCTTTTGTTGGAGTTGGAAGTTTATATCCTACACCTTCTTCATATTCCTTTTTAGCATCAGCAGGATTTGTACCACCATTTAATTCATAAACGATTTTTGAGAATACTGGAATTTTTTCCCATTTAGCATATACTTTAAATTCGCCTGTTGCATCAGTTCCAATTTCAGTGATATATTCAGAAGATGTTTTTGTTTTAGCCCATCCTAAGAAGTTATATCCATCTTTAGTAGGAACTGGTAATACACAACCAACACCTTCTTCATATGTAAGAGGTGCTTCTTCTGGTAATTTACCGCCATCTAATTCATAAACAATATTTGAATATACTGGATCTTTTTCCCAATTAGCATAAACTTTAAATTCACCAATCTCATCTTTACCAATTTCTGTTACATAATCAGTAGAACCTGTTTCTTTTGTCCATCCTAGGAAAGTATAACCATCTTTAGTAGGATTAATTAATTGAACGCCTTCACCTTCAATATATGTAAGAGGTGCTTCTTCTGGTAATTTACCGCCATCTAATTCGTATGAAATGTTATGAGTAATGTCAGCATAATTAGCATATAAAGTAACATTTCCAATTTCTTCTGCACCAATTTCTGTTACATATTCTGTTGAACCTGCTTCTTTTGTCCACCCTAAGAACACTTTATGAGCTTTTGTAGAGTTTACTAGTTGAACGCCTTCGCCCTCAACATAAGTAGTTGGAGCACCTTCTAGTAATTCACCACCTGATAATTCATAAGCAATATTATGTACGATATCAGCAAATTGTGCGTATAAAGTAATATCACCTGTAGCACCTGCTGCAATTTCAGTAATATAATTTGTAGAATTTTCTTCAGTTGTCCAGCCTAAGAATGTCTTATGTGCTTTTGTTGCAGCAGCAATAATTAAAGGTAATTCTCTAACGTCATATTTAGCAGGATTTTTTTCTGAATTAACACCACCATTTAATACATAAGTAATTGTATATTCACCTTGAAGAACTTC
>JAZSIL010000281.1:0-3164 GCA_045533785.1 Bacilli bacterium | reverse complement strand
ATTGATCTAATAATTCTTTAGGAGTTTCTTCACTTGTCATAGCTTTTAAACATAAATACCACCATGAAGTAGGTTCATATCCTTTATATCCTATAGAAAAATCAATACTTTCAATTGGTTCATAATAAACATTTGCACTATTTATAACACTTGATATAGCAGCTTTATCGATATCACTATAATATTTATTATATATATTATCATAATATGTTTTTTCTTTATCAAGGTGTGAAGTATCAAATAAATCTCTCAATATATTTAATATAACTTTTTCACTTATAGCAAGCTTTTCTTCGTAATTATAATTTAATATTGTAAAGCACTCATCAACTGATGTAATTGGACACCTATATATAACTTTTGATAAGTCAATACCATATACTTCATTACCATCTTTATCAGTCAAAATTTCACCATTTCTTTTCTTTAATGGACTATCTACAATGATTTTTTCTTTATTTTGATTTTCATACTCATACGGTTGTAAGTACAATGATACATTTGGATCACCATCTGTTGGATAAGGTACGATTCCTAAGTTAAATTCTAAATTATCGAAAAATCCAGTTTGATAAAAATATAGTCTACCATTTTGAAGAAGTGTACTGCCCTCATAAAATTTATTTGTGACATTTTGGAAACCTTTATTCTTATTCCAAATACCATTATTATAATACTCTTTCATTTTTTCAAGCACAAGACATACACCATCATTTGCGAATAAAACACGATAATGAGGTATATCAGTAATCATGAAACCTTGTGCAGCAGACATTCCAATCGCATAATCACCATGCATACTATCAATTACATATTCACCTTCACCAAGTTTACCTTGAGCATCTTTTACCCAATTATCAAAGTTAGACCAAGTCCATTCTCCTTTAAACCAAAGTTCAGTTGGATCTTCTAATCCTAGTTCTCTTACTTTATCTACATTATAATAAATTAAAAATTCTGGTTGGATTGGTTTAGTGTTATAACCATAAACTTTATTTCTTACCCTAACTAGATCATTAACAAAATAATCTTGAATAATACTTAAATCATCAAATAGTCCGCTATCTTCGTTTATATTATATAATTCTTTAAGACATTGTGCCTTAACAAGAGATGGGATCCAAGCTGAATTAATAACCATCGAATACACATTATTTTTTTCAAAACTTCTATCAATGAAACTGTATTTAATATAATTAACACGTGCATTTCCCCATTGAGCATTATTCGGAAAACTAGTATAAGAAATGTCAATATTATAAGATGTTTCTACGAGGTTATGACGAGCTTGTTGTAAAGCTTTATCTTCAAAAATATAGTTTTCATCAAACGGATCATAATATGAAACGTTAGGAACTTTAATACCAAAACTCATACCATTACCATCAAAACCATATTCATTTAAATTATCAAATTGGCAATCGGTTTTATGTGTCCATTTAGCATAAAAAACTTTATTACCTTTAGATCCAGCTTCAATTTGTGTAATTGGAACTCCAGAAAATGCTAGATTATCATACCAACCACCGAATGTAAAATTTTCTTTTGTAGGAGTAGGCAAAATCAAAGTTATGGAACCATCATATTCTGAAGGTGCATTAACTAGTGTTCCTTCAAAGAGCTCATATTTTATTGTATAAACTTCTAACTCAACTTTATAATTAGGATCTTTTTCTCCACAGTCACATACACCTTCTACAAAATTATGAATATGTGGGGGTACATAGTTTTCATCTTTTGCTCCACAGTCACATACGCCTTCTACAAAATTATGAGTATGTGGAGGTACATAGTTTTCATCTTTTTCTCCACATTCACATACGCCTTCTACAAAATTATGAGTATGTGGGGGTACATAGTTTTCATCTTTTGTTCCACATTCACATACACCTTCTACAAAGTTATGAGTATGCGGTGGCACATAATTTTCATCTTTTTCTTTACATATACTACATATTCCATCAACATAGTTATGAGTTTTACATTTCTTTTTACAAGAAGCACCAAAACCGATAATTGATACTATACATAGTAGCAAACAAGTTTTAACTAATGATTTTCTCATATTTTTCTCCTTTTCTTTTATAATATATTATCACTCTATTAATAATATATCACAAATAGTATCAAGAGTCAACTATATTTGTAAAACTTGAATTATAAATTGCAGCAAGTGAATATATAAAAAGAGAAAATAATTGAAAAAAAATATTAATTTTGTTATAATATAATACGAGGAGAAAGAAAATGAATATTTATAGAGAAACAATTCCATTTTTAGACGAAATAGAAGAAAATTTAAAAGTAGGTATCCTTGATATCCTTATTTTAAAATTACTTACCGAAAAAGAATTATATGGATACGAAATTAGAAAACTTATATTTGAAAGAAGCAATCAGAAAATTGTAATTAAAGAAGGATCTTTATATGGTCCACTTTATAGAATGGGGAAAAAGGGCTTTATTTCCTCTCGTAAAGAACTTGTTGGAAAAAAAAGATTTAGAATGTATTATTCAATTACAGACACTGGTAGACAATATTTAAAAACCGCAGAACTTGCATATAAAGAACTTACTAGTGGTGCTTTGAAAATTATGTACGAGGTAGATATCAATGACTAAATTATCAAAAGATGTTAAAAAATATTTTAAAGATGTTAAGAAAAAAATGTCTTGTTCTTGGATCAAGAAAAAAGCTTATATTGATTTTATCAAATGTCATTTAGACCCTGAAGTTTTATATAATGAAAACACTACCTATAATGATTTAATATCAATAATAGGAGAACCCGAAAAAGTTGCTGCAAATTTTAATTCCGCTGATAAAACTGAAATTGAACTTAGATCTAAAATTCTTTCAATTACTTTTTTAATAATCATTATTTTAATAATTATTGTAATTATATTACTTTTTACAATTATTAGTTTAATTGAAAATTTAGGTGGATATGTAATTATTGCAGATTAATAAAAAGCTTCCTTTTGGAAGCCTTTTTTTTTACCAAAATACTATACACATGCGAGAACAAAATGATTTTTCAAAAAAATCATCTAAGAGCTTCCGCTCTTGTTTTATAAGAAGCATTAAATCAAATTTTATAACTTGATTTTTTGTCTTATTGGTACTGTTTGACCTATATTCCTCAAGAATGATATTATATCAG
>JAZSIL010000170.1:0-3088 GCA_045533785.1 Bacilli bacterium | reverse complement strand
TATTGATGTTTTAAAAAAAGAGGTATAAGAAAAAGAACTTGTATAAAAACAAGTTCTTTATTCATTATATTAATATTTTTTATAAAGTTCATATAAATACTTACTAAGTGTAACAACTACTTTAGTACCATTTTCAAGATAAATAGTTTCATGAACATTTGCTTTTTCCATTAAAACATTATAAACTTCTCCATTTGTATATGGAATAAGTAGAGTAGTAGTAACATCATCAGGGAATAAATGTTCTTCAATATAAGTAATTAGTTCTTTAATGCCTTTAGAAGTTTTATTAGATATTCTTAAAGATGGAGTGTATGAAGTTGGAATAAAGATTTCATTCGTCACTAAATCCACTTTATTAAATACATATACTACTGGAATAGAAGAACAATGAAGTTTATCTAGAACATTTATTGTAGTTTCGATTTGAAGATCAATATATGGACTTGATGAATCAATTAAATGAACGATTAGTGAAGCTTCTGTAATTTCTTCTAATGTTGATTTAAATGATTCCACTAAGTGATGTGGAAGTTTATTTACAAATCCTACTGTATCAGTAATTAAAAATTCATGATTATTGGCTAATTTAATTCTTCTTGTTGAAGTTTCAAGCGTTGCAAAAAGCATATCTTTCACAAATACTTGTTTTTCCACGTCACCTTCAACATAATTTAAAATGCTATTAATTGTTGAAGATTTACCAGCATTTGTATATCCAACAAACGCAACAGTTTTTACTTCATTTTTTGTACGTGATTTACGGGATGTTTGACGACTTAAAACAACATCTTCAAGTTCTTGTTTTAGTTTATAAATTCTATTTTCAATATAACGTCTATCTAGTTCAAGTTTAGTTTCCCCAGCACCACGTCTTGCACCAGCTCCACCACCGCCACCACCACCAATACGTGATAGATTCTTTCTTGCACCAATAAGTCGCGGTAGCATATAGTTAAGATTAGCAATTTCTACTTGTAACATGGCTTCTTTTGTTTTGGCACGTGTTTTAAAAATTTCTAAAATTAACATTGTCCTGTCCATAATCTCACATGGAATTTGATCTGCAAGGTTTGATAGTTCTGCAGGTGATAATTCATCATTAAAAACAACATAATCAACATCTAGTAAGTTACATAACTCAACAAGTTCTAATAACTTACCACTACCAATATATGTTGCGTTATTCGTATAGGCAAGGTTTTGTGTAACAGTTTCTATACATTCAATATTACATGCTTCACAAAGATTAGCTAACTCTTTCATCTCGTAGTTAAACACTTCCTCTTTGCCTGTACATACACCTACTATAATTGCTTTTGAAGAAGTAATATTTTCCATTGTTTTACCTCCTTTATAAATAAATCATCTATAGTATATCAAAAATTAATAACAATTTCTAAAATTATAATAATTTACCTATTTTAATCATATAATAAATCGTATATTAAAAGATAAGGAGAAAAGGTAAATGTTAGAGACCTTTAGCATACGAGCAGTAGAATTAATTGAAACTGCTAAAAACCTTGTAAAAATAAATAATCAAACAAATGAAGACCAAACTGTATCAACATTTTATTTACTTCTTTCTATGTTTAACGCAAACGATACGATATGTCACTTTTTACTTAATGAATTGGATATAACACAAGAAGAATTATATAATGCATATAATGAATTAACAACAAAAGAATCTCCTCAAAAAGTATTTTCTAAAGAATTTGAAAATCTTGTAATTAATGCAGCAAATCTTGCAAAAGATGTGAATTCAGAATATGTATATGATGAACATTTATTTTATGTAATGTTAGAAGATAAAGAGTCATCTGCGACTAAAACATTACTTAATTTAAATATCAATATTGAGCAGTTAAAACAAGACATAATTGATATTTTTAATTTTTATGAAGAACAAATTATAATTGTAGATAAAGTAGAAAAGAAAGAACCTAATCATTTAATTAATCTTTCAAAAGAAGAACCGATTCATTATTATATTCCAAGAAAAGACTATATCAATCAAGTAATATATATATTATCTAAAAGACAAAAAAATAATCCATTACTAATTGGTCAAGCAGGAGTGGGAAAAACAGCCTTAGTTATTGCACTAACTAAAATAATAGACAAAGATATTTATGAACTTGATTTAGGCTCATTAATTGCAGGAACAAAATACCGAGGAGAAATGGAAGAAAAACTAAATGATGCAATTAAATATGTAATTAATAAGGATGCCATTTTATTTATTGATGAAGTACATAATATTGTAGGAGCAGGGTCAAACGATGGATCACTTGATGTTGCAAACATTATTAAACCATACCTTTCAAAAGGAAAATTAAAACTAATTGCCGCTACAACCCTTGATGAATACTATAAATATATTGAAAAAGATAAAGCATTAACAAGACGTTTTCAAACAATCTTTATTGATGAACCGTCAAAAGAAGAAACACTTAATATTTTAAAAGGTATAAAACAAAACTATATAGACTTTTATCATGTAGATATATCTGATGATTTATTAGAGTATAT
Organism: Bacilli bacterium; assembly: GCA_045533785.1. Taxonomy (GTDB): domain Bacteria; phylum Bacillota_I; class Bacilli_A; order ML615J-28; family CAG-313; genus UBA1737. Next base: position 550 of record JAZSIL010000170.1, on the reverse strand, counting down.
AGTTAATATATGTGATAACTATATTTTAAATAAAACATTCCCTGATAAAGCAATTGACATTTTAGATGAATCGCTTTCTAGATATGTTCACAATAAGAAAGATCTAAAACAAATAGTTAAAGATGTGCTTAATTCTCATCAGGGAATAACTATTCCAACAATAGATGAACTAATAAACCATAACTTATATTATAATGAGTTTAAAGTATTATATTTAAGAAAATTAAAGCCAGTAAGTATATTAAAGAACTTAGGTATTGTTTATGTAGATAAATCATTTAGTATAAATTTATTTCTAAAAGATTTATATAAAGTATTTGGCCTAAAAAAAGAAAACTTTTTAGAACTTGATTTAAATGACTATTCACAAACAGAATCAATTACTAATTTAATTGGATCATCAAAAGGTTATGTTGGTTACTCTGAAGGAGGAATATTATATAATCATCTATTAAAATATCCTTTTAGTGTTATATATATTAAAAACTATAATCTTTCAAATTACTATTTAAAAATATTCTTTAATAGTTTATTTAAAAAAGATTATATA
>JAZSIL010000144.1:0-15646 GCA_045533785.1 Bacilli bacterium | reverse complement strand
ATTTTATTTTTAACTTTTTTTGTATAAATATGATATACTACTTCTTGAAAAGAGGTATTTTATGTCAAAATTTACAGTAATTAATCCCTATCCTTTTGTATATCATTTTAGAGATCCTCAAGGAGTTTGTTTCTCAATCATTAAAGGTACAAAAAAAGCTATCGTTATCGATTGTGGTTATGGTATTTTTAATATCAAAAAACTAGTTGAAGAATATATTGATACACCATATATGGTAATTTGTACACATGGTCATATGGACCATTCATCTGGTGCATTTTGGTTTGAAAAAGTATTTATTCCAAGAGCTGATGAATCTTTATATATCAAACATAATGGAATTGAAAAACGTACAAAAAATGTAATTGATGCCCTAAATAAAGGTTTAATTGATGATTCATTTGATAAAGAAAATTATATTAACATGCCACTTTGTGAATATGAATTAATTGATGCCGGCACAATTATCGATTTAGGAGACATGCATGTTGAAATTATTGCGATGGAAGGTCACACTAAAGGTTCAATTGGTCTATTAGTAAAAGAACACAAACTTCTTTTTACTGGTGATGCAGCAATCTCAATGATTTGGATGTTTTTAGAAGAATCTACTGATAAACAAACTTATATAGAAATGTTAAAACGAGCAATTAAACTTGATTTTACACATTTTATTACTGGTCATTTAATGATGGTATTTGAAAAAAATATTTTTAATCACTATTTAGAAGTTGCACTCGAAGCAAAACCAGAAAATTCAGAACGTGTAACATTCCAAAACTTTGAGCGTCCTAATACTTTTCAATATGCAAAAAAATTTGGTGATTTAAATATTGGAATATGTTATCAAGAGCCAAAAGAATAAAAGGAGTCTAAGAAACTAGACTCCATTTTTTATTCTAAGTTATTTAACCAAACACCCTTATTTACAAGTATTATTCCAACAACAATTTTAATTATTTCTAATAGTTCTGATATTAAATAAATGTAATATATTGAAAGATTAGTTGTCAAAACAACAATAAAAGTTACACCAAATCTTATTGTAATAGTAAATACACTATCAAATAAGAATGTAATAAATACTTTACCACCACTTCTTATAATAAAATAGCAAGTAATACTTAAAACTCTAACTACAACCATGCATGAACAAATAGCAATTAGGTTTTCTGACATTTTAATAATACTTTCATCAAAATCATAAAGTTGTGGCACCGTATTTCTTAAAAGAAACATTAATAATCCTACTACAATACCTAATATTACTGCAAAACCAATATATCTATAACTATCTCTTTTTGCTTCATCTAATTTTTTTGCTCCTAATTGTTGTCCAAGTAATACTGCAACTCCAGTTCCTACACTTGTGCCAAGAAGACCGAATAAATTACTAAAAGTTGAGACAATATTCATTGCTGCAACTACTTCTAATCCTTTAAATGAGAAACAATAGTTTAATAATGTCATTCCTAAGGCCCATAAAAATTCATTTATTAATAAAATATATGATCCTTTAAAAATATATCGTAATGTATCTTTTTTAGGAAAAAATCTTTTAAAAATAGCATTAACAAAACTATATTTTTTATTACAATGCGCATAAATTACTACAATTAAAGCTGCAATTACTCTCGAAATAACGGTTGCGATAGCTGCCCCTTTAACACCTAATTCTGGAAAGCCAAAATTACCAAATATTAAAAGATAATTAAGAATTAAGTTTACAAAAACAGCTGTTATATTAGAAATCATAGGAACAAATGTTTGCTTAGCTTCTCTTAAATTTGTACTATATATTTCAGTTATAACAAAAGGAACTAACCCAATTAACATTATATATAAATATTCTTTTCCATATTTTATTACATCTTCTGGATCAACAGTTGAAAGAGGATCTTCATGAATAAATAAATTAAATAATTGATCATTAAATAATAAAAAGATAATCGTACCTAAAACTAAAATAATTAAAGAAATAAGCCACTTATATCTTAATGTTTCTCTAATTCCTTTTTCATTTTTAGCTCCATGGTACTGTGTAGCGAAAATACTTGGGCCTGATAGTGCTCCATAAACGGCCAAATTAAAGATAAAAAGGAACTGATTGGCAATTGAAACACCATCAAATTCAGCTGTAGTAAGCTGTCCAACCATTAAATTATCTAATAAACTAACAAATTGTGATATAAGTTGTGAAAGTATAATTGGTAAAGAAATCTTTAATAAATTCTTATAAAATTCTTTATTTCCAAAAAATTTTTTTAACATTTTTTATTACCTCTTTCTCTAATTAATTGAATGGTAAATTACTCAATTACTACACGTCTCAAGCTCTCAAAAATGAGTTTTGAGCACTATTTTTCATAAAAAAACATTGTTTAAAATATTAAAAAATATTATTTTTTTATTTTTTGACACTTTTAATTTAAAACTAAATACTATATTCTTCAGCATTAATTACTCTAAAATTTAGACCTTCATAAAAATCAGGTTCGTGGCAAACTAAGATAACAGTTCCTTCGTATTCTTCAATTGCTTCACGAAGAGCTTCTTTAGCAAGAACATCTAAATGATTAGTAGGTTCATCTAGGATTAAACAATTACTTTCTTGAATTGTAAGTTTGCAAAGTCTAACCTTAGCAGCTTCACCACCTGACAAAGTGATGATTTGTGATTCAATATTTTGGTTAGTTAATCCAGATGCTGATAAGAAATAATGTATTTCACCATTATTAAGCGTCGGAAATGAATCTCTTATTTCTTCAAATGGTGTTTTTCTATTTCCTTGTACTTCTTGTTCAAAATAATTAATATCCACTGCAGGGCTTTTTGTAACCATTCCACTAATAGGTTTTAAGTCTCCAACTAAAGATTTTACCAAAGTAGTTTTTCCTATACCATTACTACCTTTTATTACAACTCTTTCACCTCTTAAGATCTCTAAATTAATTGGTTTTGAGATTGGTTTATCATAACCGATAACCAATTCTTCACATCTAAATAAAACTTTTCCAGTGCTTTTTGAAAACTTAAACACAAAATGTGGCTTAATTTTTTCTTTACCTTTATCAATTAATTCCATTTTATCTAGCTTCTTTTGTCTACTATTAGCCATACTTCGAGTTGCAACTCTTGCTTTATTACGCGCAATAAAATCTTCCATTTTCGCAATTTCTTTTTGTTGTGCCTCATAAGCTGCATCAAGTTGACGCATTTTTACTTCATAAGCTTGCTTAAAATAATCTAAGTTACCAGAATATCTAGTAAGTACACCATTATCAATATGATAAATTACATTAACAACTTCATTTAGGAATATTTCATCATGTGAAATAACAATGAACGCATTTTCAAAATTTAATAGATAATTTTTTAACCATGTAACATGAATTTCATCTAAAAAGTTAGTAGGTTCATCTAGAATTAAAACTTGGGGATTTTCTAATAATAATTTAGTTAATAAAACTTTAGCACGTTGTCCACCTGATAGTTCATCAACAAGCGAATCAAGGCCTATTTCTTTTAAACCAAGTCCATATGCAACTTCTTCAATTTTACTATCAATAAGGTAAAAACCTGAGTTTTCAAGATAACTTTGCATTTCACCAATCTCTTCTAAAGCTTCATTCATTTCATCTTCAGTCATTTCACCCATTTTCATATAAAGATTATTAATTTCTTCTTCAAATGAAAACATATCTTTAAATGCTGTTCTAAGTGTTTCTCTTATCGTAACACCAGGTATAAGCGAAGAAAATTGATCTAAATAACCAACTTTTAAATGCTTTGCCCATTCTATTTTACCTTCTTCAGGAAGTTCCTTTCCCATAAGAATATTAATAAATGTAGATTTGCCTTCTCCATTAGCACCAACTAGTCCTATATGTTCACCCTTTAATAATCTAAATGATGCATTTTTTAATATAACACGTTCGCCAAATCCATGACTAACATTAGTAACGTTTAGTAAACTCATACTTACTCCTTATATAATCAACTTTAATTATTATATCAAATTTTGCGATTTTTTTCTATAAATATGAATATACAAAAACATCTAGCCTTTTTGTTGGATTTTACGATTTTGCAAACTAATAAAACCATAAACATCATTTGCTAAAAAGACTATAAAACAGACAACTACACAAACATAGTTTGCATTTTCTATTGAAGCTAGTACCCATAATATAATTAAAACAATATCATTTAATGAATAAGCAAACGCAAAATAAGAGCTTCTTCTAGCTGTTAAATATGCGGCTATAAAACTTGTTGATATCGATAAAGTACTAAGAATTAAGTTTGGAGTTTTAAAATATTTTAAAATAAAATAAAAAATTGTAGTAATAATGATTGTTAGTACAAACATAATAACCATTTCACTTATTTTAATATTATTAATCTTAACGATTGATTTTTTACCATTATAAGGGTTTTTTATCCAGCAAATTAATGCATATACAGCCATTGGTAAAGTCATTCCTAAATATGTTATCATTTCACCATAATACGAGAATGAATATGAAATTATACCATAAATTATACTAAATATGATCATTAAAACTTGCCCTACTAAATTACCTTTTGCATTAAAGATTAAAGATATTACACCTATTATTGACGCAATTAATGTTAAATAATTATTATTTTTAAATATTATAAATGAAGATATAATAAATAATATTGAAAATAAAAATAATAAAATTTCAAATTTATTAAAGTATTCAAATATTTTTTTCATACTTACTCCTTAAAAAAAGCATCCGCTTACACATCTTCAAAGACCTAACGATGTGTTAACGAATGCTTTGCATTTCTACCCGGTGGCAGTTTTTATATTAAATTATTAAATTATTCGATATCTTTAGTTGGATCGAAACCAAGTCTTAATAAAGTTTCAACAACATATGATTGTTTATATTCATCTTCTGGTTTACGATTATAATAAGATTTGAAGAATTCAAGGTTTGCTTGTTCATAAGGAATCTTAGCAAGGTTAGCAATAATTCTTGTTGAACGGTCAATTAACTTCTTATTAGTTGGTAATACTTGTACCATCCAGTTACCAAATACTCTACCCATCTTAGCCATAGTAGCTGTAGACATTAAGTTAAATGATAATTTGATTAATAAGTGAGTCATTAAATCTGTACATGTACGAGGAAGTTTAACTGGAATATGAATTTCTTTATCATTCTTAACTTCATCAGTAATTTCACCAAAGCGAATTACATAACCTTCTGAGAATTTGCCTTTTTCATTGTTAAACCAAGCAAGAACATCTTTATTAGCAGAGTTGTTAATATCCATACATAAAAGTCTTGCAGGTTTACGTGAATAACGTGATTCATCAACTTCATTACCAATGTTGTAATCTAATACTTCTTCACCACTTACATGTGGAGGGTTATTAATGATTTGTTGATCAGCGTTCATTCTAATATAATCTTCTTTACCCCATTCTAGACCTTTAATAGGACGACGGAATAAATGTTGCCATGCAACTGTATTAGGATATAGTGGGTCTTTAACATAAGCCCAGCTTACTTGTGCATCTTTATCAGCAAATTTCTTAAATGGAGGAAGAGTAAATGTAAGTAGACGTTCTTTAAGTTCTGTCATGATATCTAGTAAGTAATCATGAGTAAGATATGTAACTAAACCTTTTTCCATATAAGTATTGTATTCAAGTTCAACAGCTTTAGTTAAACCTTCAAGTGCAGCACCAGTAGATAATTGATCTAATAAGTTTTGATGAGCATCAGCATATGCATCAAGATCTAATGCACCTTTACCAGCAACATTAACAACTTTTAATTCATCTTCAGTTAAATGTTGTTGCATCCATTTGTAAGCAGCAGCTTCTAAAGCAGCACCAGCAACTAATAATTCAACAGTTGTAACTTGCATACGAGTTGAACCAGCAACAGCCATGTTACCTACGAATAGAGGAATTTTGATAATGTCTGGGCGATCAAATGATTCTTTAACTCTATCTAAGTGAGCATATAAGATTTCTTTTGGATTACAGTATAAATAGAATGTTTTACATCCATTTTCTTGACCTTGTAAAGCAGCACCATTAACTGAAGCAGAAAGACCACATTCAGCAAGTGCAACAACTACGTCACCAGGACCAACATTTGCTTCAATAACTTGTTGACGACCAAATGTTAAATAGTCTTCAAAGTTTTCAACTGAGTGAACAAGTGCACGGTCACCACCAGTTGTATGAGAATTAGTAACTTCACTAATTTTCATTAATTCTTCTTTTTTAGCAGGAAGAACTTGAGTTAAAGATGTCCAGAAATATCTCCAAGCAGCATCTAATTGGATAGCCATACGACCAGATGCACCAACTGAAGAGAATAGAACAGTCTTATGATTATTCATTGCACTAAGAATTGCTTCTACTAATGCTTCAAATTCAGGAGTATGGAAAGCTTCTTTAGCTTTTGCAGGAATATATTTGTCTGCAGCTAAAATTAATTTAATACCTTCAGCAGTGCTTCTTGCAATAGTAGCACTTAAATTTTTAGTAATAGGATTTGATTGTTCTGTTGGAATAACACCTAAGTGGAATTGTTTTTCATTTTCTAAGAAGTCTTTTGATGCTTCTTCTGGTGTTAATATAGTCTTGTAAATCATATAAAATTAATCTCCTTTTTTAATTTACTTTTAACACATTTATTATACCATAAACTGGTATTATATTCAAGTTTAACGTATAAGTTTTTATTTAATTTCTTCTTTATATGGAATAGAATCAATAACAAACTCTTTTGTCACTGAAATACTTGCCGCAATACTAGCAATCTCACATGCATCTTTTAACTTTTTTCCTTCTAATAATGCCGCAGCTAAAACCCCATTATATGTATCTCCCGCACCTGTTGTATTAAGCGCAGTTACTTTTTTAGAATCAATATTATATACGTGATCATTTTCTTTAATAATTGACCCTTTTTCGCCTAGAGTTATAATTACGTTTTTGTAGTTTAATCTATAAATATCCATTGGATTATCTAAATCAAATAATACTTTAGCTTCATGTTCATTTGGGGTAATTAAATATACATTTTCTAAAACTTCTTTTGGTAATTTTTTTGCAGGTGCTGGATTTAAAATTACTAAAGTATCATATTTATTTGCAAGTTCAATTGCTTTAAATAAAGATTCATCACTCATTTCTAGTTGTAACAATAAATATTTACTAGTTTTTATTTCTTCTTCAAATAATAATACATCATCTTTTGTCATTTCACTAGATACACCAGGATAACAAACTACTCTATTTCTACCATCCATATCGATCATAATACATGCAGATGCACTTTTTTTATTTTTTCTTTTTATTACAAAAGATTTTATATTTTCTTGTTCTAATGTATTTTGTACTTTATTTGCAATTTCATCATCACCACATAATGTTAAGAATGATACTTTTGCTCCATATCTTCTTGCAGCAACTGCTTGGTTATATCCTTTTCCACCATATTCAATATGATAAGTATTTGCAATAACGGTTTCACCTTCTTCATTAAAATGGTCCATTTTCATAAAAATTGATTCACCACTTAATCCAATTACAGCGATTTTATTTTCTTTCATAATTAACCTCAAAATCTTAAAAAAGCTCAAAATAATATTTGAGCTTTAATTTTTATTTATTTTCTAATTCTTGCTTCTTTAAAGCATCACGATATGAAATTTCAAGTTGATTATATGGAATTTTAATACCAGCTTTATTCATTTCATCGTATACAGTTTCAAGTAAATCAAATGTAACAGTCCAATAATCACTATTTTTTACCCAAACTTTACATGAAAGATTAATCGATGAAGCAGCCCATTCACAGATTCTAACAGCAGGTGCTGGATCTTCTAAAATTAATTGATGTTTAGAACAAATGTCTAAAATTAAATCTTTTGCTTTTTTAAAATCAACTTCATAGTCAATTGAAAATACTAAATCAACACGTCTTGTAGCTTTAGTACTATAGTTAATAACATTTCCACCAATTAGTGCTCCATTAGGAATTAAAACAACTTTATTGTCTGGAGTTCTAAGATATGTATAGAAAATTCTAATTTCTTCTACAGTACCGCTAGTACCTTGACACTCAACGTAATCATCAACTTTAAATGGTCTTAAAACTAAAATTAAAATTCCTCCTGCAAAGTTAGAAAGTGTTCCTTGAACAGCTAAACTAAGTCCAAGTCCTGCAGCAGTGACAAGTCCTGCAACACTTGAAGTATCAATTCCTAAAAAGCCAATTGCCATTAGTAATAAAAGTAATTTTACGATTTTATTAGATAAATAATAAACAACTTGTATAATTGTTTTTTCAACATTACGTTTAATCATACGTTTTTTCATACGTTTAGTAATGATGTCAACAATCTTACATAAAATTAGTAAAACTATAAATACAACAACAACTTCGATGCATTTATTAACAAAATTTTGTAATCCAGAAGGTAATCCCCAATCAAAACTAAAAATTTTATCAAGAAGTGTTGGTTCTTTTACAACTTCTCCTGCTTCAGGAACAGCGGGATCAGTTGCAGCAGTTAAAAATAAATTCATAATTTTTTCCTCCGACTAATATATCTATTTTTTATATTTTACAATAAATCCGAATTTTTTTCAAGATTATAGTCTTATAAATTCTTTAAATCTTTAATATTTGCAACTTGAGAACGATAAATATTTGCATAGACACCATTTTGCTTTATAAGAGTTTCATGGCTTCCTTCTTCAACTTTTAAACCATGATCTAAAACAAATATTTTATCAGCATTGTAAATTGTAGAAAGACGATGTGCTATAACAATTACGGTTCTTCCTTTACACGCATAAGCTAAAGATTGCTTTATAATATTTTCCGTTTCTGTATCGATATGAGATGTAGCTTCATCCATAATTAAGATTGCTGGATCATGAATTATTGCTCTAGCTAGACTAATTATTTGCTTTTCACCAGCACTCATATTCACACCTTTTCTAGATAATTCTTGATGAATTCCTTTAGGAAACTTATTTATTAATTTATCTCCACCCATTGATTTTAATACACTAATAATTTCTTCATCTGTCACATCTTCTTTTCCAAATCTAATATTTGAGGCAATATCACCTTTTACCATGATCGGTTCTTGAAGTACAATCCCAATATGTTCACGGTAAGTTCTTTTAGAATACTTTGTAATGTCTATTCCATCTACATAAATTTTTCCAGAAAGTGGATCATCTATATCATAAAATCTTAATAATAAGTTCATCATTGAGCTCTTTCCACTACCAGTATGCCCTACAAGACCAATAAGTTCACCAGCTTTAATATCCATCGTTACACCTTTTAAAACATAATCATTTTTTGTATAACTAAACCATATATTATCAAATTTAATATCACCTTTAAATCTTTCAATACTTTCTTTGCTACTATCTTCTTGTGGAGCTTCAATTATTTTATGTATACGATCAATTTGTACATGAGAATGTTCAAATGCACCAATTTGAGTAAAGATTATATTAATTGGTTCAACAAGTCTTGATAAATAATCATTATAAGCATAAATTAAACCTGCTGTAATAATTATTCCACCAACATTTAAATACTGAAGTCCAAAATATACAACAATTAGTGTTGTGATACAAGAACGTAAAATATTAATCATATTCCAACCAAGAGTTGTACTTAATTTAACTTCTTTTAATTGTTCTTTACGATAATCATCATTAATTTGATTAAATTCGCTAATTGTTTGTTTTCTAAAATTAAATACTTGTAGAATTTGAATTCCATTAATTACTTCGTTAATCTTAGCTGTCAACATACTTCTTGATTCATTGACTTTTTCCGCAATACTCTTTAATTTTTTAAGAAAATACTTTATCCAAAAATAAATTATAGGATAAGCTATAAAAGTAACAATTGCTAACTTATAATCTAATATAAACATTCCAACATAAGCAAGTATAAAACTAAGAATAGCTGTCGCAAAAAGCAACAATAATTGTCGATACATCACAATCATACCATCAACATCTTTAGTAATTCTCGTAGCCATTTTACCAGCAGGTTCACTTTCAAAATAAGAAATTGGTAAATATTCAATATTTTTAAATGCTCTAGTTCTTCCTTCATTAGCAAGATAATTAATTACTTTATTAATTGAAAATGCTTGAACAAAACCGCAAATAATCGTTATCAGTGTTTTAATAAAGATAATTACCACATAGATAACAAGATTAGGTAGTACTGGCTCATAAAAAGCATAAACTTCATCTTTTGAAAGCTTAATTGCTTCAAAAGACATCGTTTGATTATTACTATCAATAAATAAAACATCCTTACCTTCAATGTTTTCAATGCGTTTATTACTACCTTCAACAAATTCATCAATGAAATAAAAACCATTTTTATAAAGAACAATACTTGCAGTACCTATTACTTTATCATTTTCATTTAAAAATCTAGTTTGCTTATAATATAAATCATTGTATATAACACAATCTTCACTAACTGAATCAACTTGTTTCCATTCGTATTCAATTCCTAAAATATAATCATCTAAAACAGTTTTTACAAGTAATGGTGATATAAAAGCAAGTCCTTGAATGATAATAATCATCATTAAACTAATATAAAACCAATGCATTTTACCTTTTAAAAATTTAAATAAACGCTTATAATTCTTCATGGTTATCACCTTTTATTTGAATTAAATATTGCATTTTATACCAGTTATCATATTTTAATAATTCTTTATGCGTACCAATATCTGTAATTTTACCATCTTGTAATACGATAATCTTATCTGCAAGAGCTATTGCACTAAAACAATGAGCTACAATAATATTTGTCTTACCTACTCTTGTATTTTTTAGTTGTTTAATAATATTTGTTTCTGTTAGCGCATCAACAGCACTCAATGAATCATCTAAAATTAAAATCTCAGGATTTTTTACTAATGCTCTTGCAATAGATAATCTTTGACGTTGACCACCAGATAAAGAACCTCCTAATTCACTTACTAAAGTATATTCACCATTGGATAATTCATTTAAATCTTTCTTAAAATCGGCTACAACCATCGCATTATCTATTTGCTCGTGTGTAGCAGTTGGATTTCCTATTAATATATTATCATCAACACTTCTTCTGAATAAAATATGTTCTTGTGGAACATAGCCAACCATATTACGAATATCATCAATTTTATATTCTTCAATAGGAATATTGTCAATCAAAATTTGCCCACTTGTAACATTAAATTCTCTTAATAATTGTCTAATTAAAGTTGACTTTCCACTACCTGTAGGACCTACAATTCCAATGGTTTCACCACTATTAATAATTAAATTGATATTTGATAAAACATTAAAATTATCAAATGGATATTTAAAATTAACATTTTTAAATTCAATTTGTTTAAACTTCATAATATTTTTTGGTTCACAAACATCATGAACTTCAGTTTCTAAATCCATAATTTCAAAAAATCTAACCGAAGCTGTATTTATACTACTAATTGTATTCAAAACATTACTTAAACCAATTAAAGGCCCATAAAGCATTCCTACATATAATAAAAAACTAACTAGATCACCAGGTGAGATAGTAGATTTTACTACCATATAAGCACCTAGTCCTATTGCAATAAAATATGAAACTGCATAAATTAACTCAAACATTGGAACAAATAAAGATTCAAACATTTGAATATGCCACCATGAATTTGTATCATTATCGATTGCTGTTTTTGTCTTCTTATAATCAGCATCTTCCATTCCATAAGCACGAACAGTTTTAACACTTTCAATTGATTCTAAAACATTTTCCGTCATCTCACCATAAATTTGGTGATGCTTTTGATAATATGTTCTTTTTTTCTTCCTTATATTATTAAGAATAAAAATAGCTATCGGCATAAAAGCAATAGACGCAAGACAAAGTATTGGACTGATAATAATCATTACACTTATTGCTGCAACAATTGTAACAAAATAATAAATTACATTTTGTAAGAATGATGTAGCAAGGCCACTTACAGTATTTAAATCATTTGAAATACGAGCAATTAAATCACCTTTGGTATATTTTTCATATACATATGAGTCTAGAACAAATAAATGTTCCAAATATTGTTCTCTTAATTTAAAAGATAACTCTTGTCCTAACTTATTCATTGTATAATGATAATAGATATTTACAAAATATATCAAAATTGGGATAACTAATAGCCCTATTATATATAAATAGATACGATTTTGTGTAACATTTCCCATTACAATATCGTCTATCGCAATCCCAAGGACCTTAGTAGGAATTACTGGCATAACTGATACAAATAGTAATGCCAGTGCGCACAACAGATAATTAATTATATTATTTTTAAAGAACCATTTTAGTCTCTTAAATGTTAGTAAAATTTCTTTCATAAGTTCTTTCTCCTAATCTTTAATGAGTAAGTATTTCACAGCCTTCTTCTGTTACTAAAATAGTATGTTCCCATTGTGCAGAAAGTTTTCCATCATATGTATAAATTGTCCAACCATTTCTGCTATCCTGGTAAATTAATCTTGATCCTTCATTGATCATAGGTTCAATTGTAAATACCATTCCAGGAACAATTAACATTCCAGTACCTTTTTTTCCCACATGAGATACGTATGGATCTTCATGCATTGCTAGTCCAACTCCATGCCCACCTATTTCACGAACAACACTATATCCATGTTTTTTAGCATGTGTCATAATTATCTCACCAATATCACCAAGTCTAGTTTCCCATGGTACGATTGATTTAATAGCTAAATCTAAACATTCTTTAGTTACTTTAACTAGTTTTTTCGCATTTTCTTTAGCTTCACCAATAATATACATTCTAGATGCATCAGCATAATAACCTTTATAAATTGTTGTAACATCAACATTTACAATATCCCCTTCTTTTAAGATTTCTTTTTTAGAAGGAATACCATGACATACAGCATCATTTACCGATACGCAAACGCTTTTTGGAAAACCTTCATAATTAAGAGGAGCAGGTATAGCGTCATGTTCTATTGTAAAATTATGAACAAGCTTATTAATATCTTCTGTACTCATTCCTGCTTTGATGTTCTTTTCAACCATATCTAATATAGCAGTGTTAATCAAACCAGCTTCATTAATACCATCAATTTGTTCTTTTGTTTTTATCATCTTTTGTGTTGGTACAGGTATATTTTTCTTTTTATAAAATTCAAGTTTTTCTTTTATTTTATTATATGCTTCATTCATATTATCACCTCATATTCTATATTATTATACCACTTTTAAACATAAAAAAAATGGCTAATGCTTACGCATTAACCATTTAATTTTATTATCTATTGTACATACCTTCAACAGCAGTAGCTAAAGTAAGTTTTTCTTCTTTTTCGCCAACTTTAACTGTTACAGTATATGTAACAACTTGAGAGAATTCAGGTTGAGCAATAATACGACCATTTTCACTTAAGATGTCAGCATATTTTTCATCAACTGAAATTGAATATTCAACATCTTTATAAGTAGTTAATAATGCATATTCAGCTTTAACTAATTCTAAGAATTCCCACCAAATTTCTAGATTGTTTTCAAGCATTGGAGCAGGACAGTTCTTACCATCAAAGAAGTGATGTCCTTTAACTCTTTCAATACCTAAATCATATTGTACCATTAATGAAGCAACAAGTTGAGCAGTTACTTGCCATGTATACCATAAGTCAGAACCTTTGTTAACACATGATTCAATACCAATTGAACTTAAGTTACCACCAGAACCACAAATCATACCTTGGTAAACTTGTCCATAACTCCACCAAGTTGGACCCATATAGAATTCACCATCAATAACTGCAACAGGGAAGTCTTGAGAGTTGAAGAATTCTTCAACTGGTTTATTAGCAAATGTTTGACCCCAGTTATTATATTCAGGTTGAGCAGAAATAGTACCATCAGCATTGTAGATGTGGTTAGTATATCTTGATTTAAAATCATAAGTTGTAGGAAGTTTAATAGATGTCTTTTGACCATTGATTTCGAAATAGAAGTCATTAGATGCAGTCCATTCAATTTCCATTAAATCTTCACCATTATATTTAACACCTGTAGGCATCCAACTGAAGATTAATTCACCAGCAGCATTTTTCTTATCACTATTAGAATAATATCTAGCATTTGAGTCACCTGCATGCCATGCACCATGTTGATGATCTAGAGTTGCATAGATTTCATCTGTAGCAACACCATTATTAGAACCCTTATTACCAGTTACATAGTGAATAGATACATCAGCACTACCACCAGTAAAGTAAGAAGCATGGTTATCAGTATCAGCAGTTGAATCGAAACCAGCTGTATAGTGAACAGTAATAAATTCTAATCCTTGTTCTTTAGTTGAATTAGCATAGTAGTCGTTAGTTGCATTACCAGCAGCTTTATATTCTTCATTAATCTTCATTTCATGATTATAGAAAATCTTACTTACGCTACCAAAGATATCAGCAAGATAAGCTCCACCAATAGATAGATCATATCTTAAGAAGTGGTTACTTTCATGACTTTCAACAGCAAATTGTAATGCATCAGACATTTCAGCAGTAATTACAGTAACAACAAAGTCATAGTAAACTTCTGGATTAGCAGCAACAGCAGCACGAATTGTAACAACACCTTCGTTAATACCATAAACTTCAACTGCACCATCATTTAATGTAACAACAGTAGCAATTTCTTCATCTAATGAAGACCATACTAAGTTTTCTTTAGAACCATCACGTTTGATGTATTCAGCAAGTAATAAAATCTTGTCATCAATTTGAACATAAGAGTTAGTGTAATATTCAGCATTGAAATGATCTGGAGAATATACTACTAATTCGAATGAATCAGATACACCTGATGAAGATTTAGAAATAACCTTAATAGTTGTCTTACCATCAGCGATACAAGTAATGAAACCTTTATCATCAATAGTAGCAACTTCTGGATTACTAGATTCAAATGCAACAGTTTGAATGTTAGCCTCAGCAGGATTAATAGTCCATGTTAATTGATATGTTTCAAATCTCTTTAATTCAGCAACTTTATTATCAATAGTGATTGATGCAACTGGAGTAGCTTCAATAAATTTAGCATAAAGTTTAACACCATCATCAGCATGAGTAACTTTAGTTACAGCTTCACCAGAGAAATCAGCTTCTTTATACCAACCACCAAATTTGTAGTTTTCTAAATTGGCAGCAGGTAATAATGTTTCATTTTCATAATAAGCATAAACATTAGCTTCAGCAGCACTTAATTTAGCCCAGAAACCATTAGCATTTTCATAAACACTGTGGTCAACTGAAGTATAAGATGTTCCAGGTCTGATTGTAGTACCTAATAAGAATGCACGGAATGCATAAGAGATACCATAAATCATACCACCAGAATAAGCAGCTCGATTAATTAAAGCAATTAAACCAAGAACGTTACAGTTATTAGAAGCACAATCTCTTCTAGATAATTCTAATAAGTATTCTGCAAGCCATAACCATTTTTCTCTTGGAGTTTGAGCATTAGCAAGTTCGACATCTTTATCTAGGAATGTATGGTAATCAATA
>JAZSIL010000263.1:0-6645 GCA_045533785.1 Bacilli bacterium | reverse complement strand
TATTGATTCAATTAAATATAATAATAAATCTACTTTTGAACCTAATTATAATAAGAATTTTGAAGAAGTAGAAACTTATGAAGAATTTCAAAATAAAAAATCTAATGATTTATCAAACAATATGGATACTGATATTTTAATGAAAGATGTAAAAAATAATTAAAGAATAAAACAGTTAAAATCCCTCTATTTACAAATGGAGGGGTTTTGTTTTTCTGGTAATTTTTTTGTCAGTCCTAAGTCGACAAAAAATTAATGTTAATTATTTTTTAAATAATTTTTTTTAAACTCTTTTAATTTTTATTTTAATGTGGTATACTATATATAACTAGAAATGGAGGATTAGTAAATGAAAAAATTTTTAGCTAGTAAATATTTTTTAGTAATTAGTATTGTTTTAATTTTAGTTTTTAATGCTGTATTATTTTTAAGTGTTGCTACTTGGAAAGAAGAACTTTTTGAACTTGCTTCATTCTGGGGACTATATGCAAGCGTAATGTTAATGTTTATTTCGTTATTATCATTAGGTATTGTTTCTAATAAGAATATTAAAGGACAAAATTTATTTTCAACACTTATTTTACCTGTTTCTTTATTAGGTATATTACTTGGAATTATCTTATTTTTCTTTGTTGCAAAATTAAAACTTGCTTTTGTTTTGATTCCATATATTATCTTAGTTGGAATAATTGTTATAGGTTTTGTTACTGGTTTTGTGTATCAAAATCATTTAGATAATTTAGATGTAAAAGTTACTAAAGTTGTTGATATTAATGGGTTAATACAGTTTTTAATGGATTTACAAAATAAAACAAATGATGCTAATATAAAATCAGTTTTAGGTAAATTAATTGAAAAAGCTTCCTATAAAGTAAAAGATGATGAAAATATTGAATTAAAGAAATTAGAAAAACGTATTTTCGAATATGCACTATTTATTGAAAAAGATATTAAAAATAATGCCTTTAATAACTTTTTAATGAATGCAGAAACATTAGAAAAATTATTAGACAAACGAGGAAATTATTAATTATGTTAAAAATTACTAATTATACTAAAAAATATGATGGAAGAAAGGTTGCGGTAAGTAATCTTTCTTTAACTGTTGAAAAAGGTGATTTATTTGCATTTATAGGACATAATGGTGCTGGTAAATCTACTACAATTAAGTCAATTGCAGGAATTCTTCCATTTGATGAAGGAGAAATATTAATTGATGGAGTATCAATTGTTAAAGATCCTGTTAAGTGTAAGAAGATGATTGCTTATATTCCGGATAATCCAGATCTTTATGAATCACTTACTGGAATTGATTATTTAAATTTTATTAGTGATATTTATGATGTGAGTGTAGAAAAAAGAAAAGCTATTATTGAAAAGTATGCAACACTTTTTGGTATTAAAGATGTTCTTAATAATTATATTGGATCATATTCACATGGGATGAGACAAAAACTTGCAATTGTTAGTGCTTTAGTCCATGAACCAAAATTATTAATACTTGATGAACCATTTGTTGGACTTGATCCTCTTGCAGCATATTCTGTAAAAGAAATGATGCGCGAGTTTTGCGCAAATGGTGGTGCTATATTCTTTTCTACGCATGTATTAGAAGTAGCGGAAAAACTTTGTAATAAAATAGCAATTATAAAAGAAGGAAAATTAATAGTAAGTGGCTTAATGGAAGAAGTTACGAAAAATGCTAGTTTAGAAGATGTTTTCTTGGAGCTTGCTAATCATGAATAAACTACTTTTATTACTAAAAACATATGGTAAGATTTATTTAGGATCTATCGCAAGAAAAGGTAATAAAAAAGAAACTATTTCAGGTGGAGCCATTGTATTAATTATTAGTTTAATATTTATGGTGTTATTTACTTCAATGTCTATAACGACTATTGAACAATTTTTAGAACTTGATCCGCCACAACCCGAATATGCATTATATGTTCTTACATCAACAGGAATAATTTTTATGCTATTAATTGTTGTATTGAAAGGAACTAATTTTAAAAAGTCAAATGATCATGACTTATTATTGTCGCTTCCAATTAGTAAAACAACAATTGTTTTATCTAAAATACTAAAAGATTATTTATTTGATTTAATTGCATTAATTTTAATTATGATGCCAGGATACGTTTGTTACTATTATTTAGTAAAAGAAGCTAGTTTTATGGTTATTATAAACGGGTTAATCGTTATTATTTTACTTACTTTTTTATCTAACGCAGTAGCGATTCTAATGAATTTTATTATTGCGAAGTTTACAAGAAATTTAAAAAATGCTGAAATTATTCAAACACTTGTTTCAGTATTTATAACTCTTATGTTTATTGTGTTTTACTTTATCTTCAACGTTACACTTACAAATAGTCCTGATTTTGTCGATGTTTTTATTGATTTTTATCCAATTAGGCTTGTTGTTGATGTTATAGCAAATACTTCCTTATTAAGTTATTTAATTTTAATTGTTATGTGTTTAGTTCCATTTAGCTTAGCAGTAATGTTAGAAGTATATGATTTTATGCATCAAAATAAGAGTCATACAAATAATAATAAAGAACTAGTATTTAAAAATAAAAATGTATTCTTTAGTCTATTAAAAAATGAATCTTCAAGATATTTTAGATCAACTATTTATGTATTAAACACAATTATTGGTTCATTTTTTATTTTACTTACTGCTGGATTATTAGTTGGATTTGGTAAAGAAAGACTTGAAAGTATGCTTATAACTTTTATGCCTAATGCGAGCGATTTTATAAAACATATTAATGTAATTATTGTTCTTGTTTTAATGTTAGTATCTGGAACTGTTATAACAACAAGCGCAAGTATTTCGATTGAGGGTAAACATTTTTGGATATTGAAAGTTCATCCAATTGATGAAAAAATTATATTTGCATCTAAAATAGCACTAAATTTATTATTAGGAGGTATTCCTTCAATAATAAGCGCTGTGATTGTGAGCTTTTCAATTGGATTTAATTACTTGCCATTTATTATAATTTTAATGTTATTAAATGTATTATTTGCGTCAATGGTAGGTTTAATTTCTAACTTAAAACATTATAAATTGGATTGGAAAGATGAACAAGAAATTGTTAAGCAGGGAATGGCAGTTCTTATTTCAATGGGATTAGCAGTTATTCCTGGAATTGTTTTATTTGTTAGTTATTTTGCAGGCTTAATGAATATTTTAAATCCATATGTTTATTTAAGTTTAGCTTGTGTTGTAATGATAATCATTAATGTAATGTTAATAAGATATCTTTTAACTAACGGTGTAAAAAGATTTAAAGAAATTAATTAACCAGCTTTATGGCTGGTTAATTTGTCATTTTATGTAAATATTCATAATTATATGTAAAATGTGTAATTAATAAAAAACACACCAAAATGTGCAATTAATTAACTAAAAAATATACTAAAATGTGTAATTAATTAATAAAAAAACATACTAAAATGTGTAATTAATTCGTCGTTTTTGTTGTAAATCATTTTATAAAGGTATATAATATATATTGTGATATAAAATGGAAAGAAAAGCTTTGGAAATACTTTTCAAATGTATTTAAATAGGTGATTTATATGAAGACTTTAGTGTTAACCGAAAAACCAAGTGTAGCACGTGAGATTGCAAGAGTACTTGGTTGTACGATAAATAAAAATGGTGGAATTATTGGACCTAAATATATTGTTACTTGGGCTCTTGGTCATTTAGTTACACTTGCGATGCCTGAGGAGTTAAAACCTGAATGGAAAGTGTGGGATGAATCAACACTTCCAATGATACCTAAAAAGTTTGAAACAAGAGTAATTGGTAGTACTAGTAAACAATTTAACTGCGTTAAGAGTTTTTTAAAAAGCGAGGAAGTTAGTGATTTGGTTATTGCAACAGATGCAGGTCGTGAAGGAGAACTTGTTGCAAGATGGATTATTGATAAGGTTGGTTTTAAGAAACCGATGAAAAGACTTTGGATATCATCTATGACAGATAAAGCAATTAAAGAAGGCTTTAAATCGCTAGTAGATGCAAAAAATTATAATCGCTTATATGATGCTGCAGTTGCTCGTGCATGTGCGGACTGGTTAGTAGGGCTAAATGTATCACGTGCTTTAACAGTTAAGTTTAATGCATCACTTTCTGCTGGACGTGTTCAAACACCAACACTAGGTTTAATTGTTGAAAGAGAAAAAGAGATAAAAAGTTTTGTGCCTAAAAAGTATTATCAAGTACATTTAAAAGCATTTGGCAATGATTTTATTCTTTACAAAAATGGTAATCCTTATTCTATTTATGATAAAGAAGAAGTTATAAAACTTGTTGATAAGTTAAAGGATGAAAAGTTTATTTGCAAGGAAGTTAAATCTGTGCTTAAACATGAAGCACCACCGCTATTATATGATTTAACAACACTTCAACAAGATGCAAATAAATTATATGCGTTTACTGCAAAAGATACTTTAAATATTGTACAAAAATTATATGAAAATTATAAATATCTAACATATCCAAGAACAGATTCTAAACATTTAACAACTGATATGTATTCTACAATTAAAGAGCGTCTTGTTAATGCTTCATATGGCGAGTATGCTAAATATAGTAAGTTAATTATTGAAAAAGGAATAACTAATAGTAAAAGAATTTTTGATAATCAAAAGGTTAGTGATCATCACGCGATTATTCCAACTGAAGAAAAATGTATTATCGGTATGTTAGAAAGTGATGAGATGCGTGTATATAATTTAGTATTAAAACGTTTCTTAGCGGCATTTATGAAAGATTATGAATATGTTACACACTCGGTAGTTGTTGGCAATGATTTATATGAGTTTAGAACAAGTGTTAGCGAAGTAAAAGACTTAGGTTGGAAAGTATTATATGAAACTAATTCTAATGTCATTAATAAGTATAATTTTACAAAAAGATTAGAGGTTTTAGGAGAATTATCCTTTGTTGAATCAACAACAAAGCCTGCTGAACGTTATACTGAAGCTACACTTCTTTATGCTATGGAGCATGCCGGCAAATTTACAAATAATCAAGCTGAGAAAGATGCGCTTGCTGAATCATCAGGTATAGGAACACCTGCTACTCGCGCAGAAATTATTGATCGTATTTTTAGTGCAGGGTATGTAAAATTAGTCGGAAGAAGCATTCATCCTACGGAAAAAGGTATTCAGTTAGTTGAACTTGTTCCAAGTGATTTAAGAAGTGTATCGCTTACTGCAAAACAAGAATTATCACTAGATAGAATTAGTAAAGGGAAACTTAACTATCATAATTTCATTGATGAAATAATTGATTTTACGAAAGAGTTAACAGGACAAGTATTAAATTCTAATTCAAAGTATCATCATGATAACGCAACAACACATAAATGTCCAAATTGTGGTAAGTTATTACTTGATGTTACTAATAATTTTGGTAAAAGTTTGGTATGTCGTGATAAAGAATGTGGGTATAAGAAACATGTTTACAAAATATCTAATTTAAGATGCCCTACTTGCCATAAGAAGTTAAAACAAATTGGTGATAAAGAAACAGGATTTTTCCAATGTGAGTGTGGATTTAAAGAAAAATGTGAATCATTTTTTAATCACTTAAAGGAAAGTAAGCAAGGGATGAATAAAAAAGAGGTAAAAAAATATTTAGATAAACAAGAAAAAGAGATTCCAAAGAATAATCCTTTCGCTGATTTTTTTAAATAAAAAAAATTTTTTAAGAAATTGCAAAAAAAAAAGAGCAATTTCTTAATTTTTTTTAATTATATAAGTGAAAGGAAGGAAAAAGATATGTTTAAAAAATATTTTATTTGTTTTATAACACTTTGTTCACTTACAACAGTGTTAAAAGTACATGCAGCATCAAGCACAAAAAATACTGGTCATTCAGATATCATTGAGCTTGGTTTTTATGATTATCAATTTGGTTATAAATTACTTAGTGAAATGTCTAAAAGTGAAATTGATAGTGCATACAAAAAAGTTAAAGGTAAAGTTTTTGGTTGGAATGTTAAGGACATCAACACTAATGTAGAAGCTTGGTACATTTCCAATATTATTTTTAGTAAGAGTAATAAAAGTAATCAAGTTTATACTTTCACATACGCTACTAAGCATACTTCGAAAAATAAAGTAGAACTTAGTGCTAGTGGTTCTATTGCAACTAAAGTAAGTGGAAAAATAAAAGCGGTAACTTTAAGCGGAAGTGTAGATGGAAAAGGAGAAATCTCCAAGACATCTGAAGAATACTTTGAAGAGAAAACTAATTTTTCTGTTGACTTAATGCCATTTACAAAACTCACTCTTATGGTAAGAGGGGATTGTATTGTATCTAATGGTGTAGGTAAATATTATGTTTTTGGGATTCCATTTTCGAAAGGAACTTGGGAGTATATTGATTTTGTAACAGAGTATTATGAATTTCTTGAAGAAAAACTATAAAATAATTATCTTTTTTGGTGCTATATTAGCTGGTATTGTTGGGAGTTGTCTTATTATGTTTAATAGTAAAAGTATTGAATGTGAAGTACTTACAGTTAAAAACGACTATTACTGTGTAAATATTGATAAGAATAATGTTATTAATATTCCACTATATTTAAGTTTTAAAGATTCTGAACTTATTAATAT
>JAZSIL010000173.1:0-2027 GCA_045533785.1 Bacilli bacterium | reverse complement strand
TGTTTTTTTGTGAAGATGATATTAATTTATATATCAAAATGTTGGAGTTAATTTATTATTTTTCTTTTGATGATGCTGGTCTTGCATATATATTGGGTGATTATTATTTTAATAACAATAATAAAACTGAAGCATTAAAGTATTATAAGATGATTTTTAAAAAAGGATTTAATCTAGCTAATGAAGAATATTTTTATTCGCTATCTCGTTATTTAGAATTATTGGACAATAATCAAAGTGAAGTGTTAAAAGAATTGATTGATGCATCTCCTAAATATGAATATAACATTGAATTTGTTGATGCATATTTGTTATTGTTAAACTATTTAGATAAAAAATCAGAAGAATATCTTAAATATATTGATGAAGCATTAACTATTACAACACCTTTAGTTAGAGATTATCAAAAAGATTATACAAATGATATGATATCTGATAGTGATGTTGAAAGAAATCTTTGTGAATTACTTTCATTGAAAATGGAATATTATGTATTTATTAAAGATTACTTAACAGCATATGAACTTTACAATGAATTAACTAAAGAAATTAGGCTATCAGGATGTACGAGATATTATCATGCAAGAGATTTGTTTTATTATCAAATGTTAAAGTCTATGAGTGAAGAATATCCTGAACTTAAGTTTTTTGATAGTATTAACAATAAAACGTTTAAGATAATATCTGATTTTGATGGTCTAAAAACTAATCAACAAATATTGTTAGAAGATGAAAATGGTAAAACATTTAAATTTGTGATCATTAATATAAGAAATAACAATGATGTCGTTATTGCTCCAATATTACCTTTACTTGGAGTTGGTGCTTTAATTTTTACTACTTTGATTATAAATGACAAAGAAAAATATTTGAAAAATACATTCTAAAATGTTATAAAAATATTAAAAAAAACCTTGATTTTTTTTAGTATAAAATGATAAAATTTTATTGTAAAAAGTCAAGGTTTAAAACTTATTATCTAGTCTTCCCTAGATAATATTTATATTGATGATTTACTAGCCCAAAGAAACAAGGTAAGTTAATATTTGCGAAAAAAGACTATACGCGGAGTTTATTTTATAAAAGATATATCTATTCTTATTTTTTAAGAATAGAATCTTTTGTAGAGTAAGCTCTGCTTTTTAATTTTTAAAGAAGGGAAAAGAGGAAATGAACAATTTATTAGATTTAAGAACTGATGTTTATGAAACAAATGATATTATGAATGATATCAAACAAATTATTGATGATAGTAGAAATGTTGTTTATAAAACTATAGACGTAGTTTTATTACAAAGAAACTGGTTAATTGGTAAAAGAATTTATGAAGAAGAGTTAAAAGAAACTCGTAAAGAAAATTATGGACGCGAAATAATTGTTACTTTATCTAAAGAATTAACAAAAATTTATGGAAAAGGATTTGATCGAACTAATTTGTATAGATATTTTAGATTTTATACATTATATCCAAAGATTGTGGACACAGTGTGGCAACAATCTTTTTTGAGTTGGTCACATTATAAACTTCTTATAAATATTGATGATGCTAAGGCTAGAAATTGGTATGAAAAAGAAGCATATAAGAATGCTTGGAGTGTTAGAACATTACAAAGAAATATTAGTACACAATACTACTACAGAATGTTATCATCACAAATAAAAGAAAATATTAAAAATGATGATGAAGAAACAATCGTAGAGGAAAAAATAAAACACTTAGAACATATTAAAAATCCTTTGATTTTAGATTTTCTAGGAATTCCTGAGAATTCTAAATTACGTGAAAGTGTTTTAGAACAAGCAATTCTTTCGAATTTACAAGTAATATTAATGGAACTTGGAAAAGGGTATGCATTTGTAGGAAGACAATATCATATCCGTACTGCTAATGGTGATTATTATGTTGATTTAGTATTTTATAATTATATTTTAAAATGTTTTATTTTAGTAGATTTAAAAGTTGGCGAAATAACTCATCAAGATATAGGACAAATGGATATGTATGTAAGAATGTTTGATGAACTAAT
>JAZSIL010000064.1:0-2251 GCA_045533785.1 Bacilli bacterium | reverse complement strand
TAATTTCTTGTTAAACTTGGAAAAATATAGTATAATATAATAGTGAAAACGTTTACTGATATTACTTTAAGGAGGATTACATAATGAGAGAATATCATTCAAAAGCGATTAGAAATGTCGCTATATTAGGCCATATGGATTGTGGTAAAACTACTATTGCAGAAGCAGTTTTATATTTAGCTGGTGCTATTGATAAGAAAGGTGAAGTAGAAAAGAAAAATACAGTTAGTGACTATACTGTAGAAGAACAAGCTCGTCAAACATCATTACAATCTGCACTTATTCCAGTAGAATGGAATGGTCATAAGATTAATTTCTTAGATGTACCAGGAAGTGAAGAAATGATTGGTGAAGTAGAAAATGTATTATCAGTTGTTAAAGGTGCTGTTTTAGTAATTGATGCTGGTGCAGGTGTTGAACCTGGTACTGAACGTGCATGGGAAGAACTAAGAAAACATAATATTCCTACATTAATTTTCGTTAATAAGATGGATAAAGAAAACATTAAATACGAAGAATTAATTGAAGAATTAAAAGAAAAATTTGGTAAGAGAGTTGCTCCATTCTGCTACCCACTTGGTAAACAAGATACATTTGATGGCTTTGCACTTGTTGCTGAAGGTAAAGCAAGATTATATCGTGATGGCATCTGTGTTGATGGAGAAATTTATGAAGATAAGAAAGAAAAAGTTCAAGAACTTTATGAATGGATGTGTGAAGCTGTTGCTGAAACTAGTGAAGAATTAATGGAAAAATACTTTGCTGGTGAACCTCTAGAACTTGAAGAAGTTAAAGTTGGTTTAAGAACTGCAGTACTTGCTGGTGAAGTTTATCCTGTTATTTGTGGTTCTGCTATTAAGAATATTGGTATTGCTACACTTCTTAATATGATTATTGACTATAATCCATGTCCAGATGATTTAAAACCTAAGGCAGGACACTTACCAAATAGTGATCAAGTTATATTAAAACCTACAGCTGATTCTGAACCACTTGCTGCTTATGTATTCAAAACTATCGTTGACCCATTTGTTGGAACAATTAGTTTACTTAAGATTTATTCAGGTGTTGTTAAAACTGGTATGGATGTATATATCCCTAATATTGATCAAACAGTTAAACTACCTCAAATATTCTCATTAATGGGTAAAACTCAACTTCAAATTGATGCTGCATATGCTGGTGATATCGTTGCAGTAGCTAAACTTTCTGAACTTGAAATTGGTTATACACTATGCGATAAGAAAGCTCCAGTTGTATTTGACAAACCTGATTATGCAACTCCAATTTACTATGTTGCTATTAAACCTAAGAATAAACAAGATGAAGAAAAGATCTCTTCTGCGTTAACTAAGATTAAACAAGAAGACCCTACATTTGAATTTAAACGTAACCCTGAAACTGCCCAATTATTAATTGGTGGTCAAGGTGTTCTTCATATTGGTTACATCATTGACAAATTAAAGAATATCTTTAAAGTTGAAGTTACTCAAGAAGATCCAAAAGTTGTTTATCGTGAAACTATTCGTGGTAGAACTACTGGTGATAAAGGTGTTCAAGGGCGTCATAAGAAACAATCTGGTGGTGCTGGACAATTTGGTGATGTATGGATTAAATTTGAACCTAGCCAAGAAGTATTTGAATTCCATGAAGAAGTATTTGGTGGTGCTGTTCCTAAGAACTACTTCCCAGCTGTAGAAAAAGGTCTTCAAAAAGCTCTTGAAAAAGGTCCTCTTGCTGGATTCCCTGTTATTGGTGTTAAAGCAACTCTAGTTGATGGATCTTATCATCCAGTTGATAGTAATGAATTATCATTCGTATTAGCTGCTGGTCTTGCTTGGCAAGCTGCTATTAAAGAAGTTAAACCTACTATTCTAGAACCTATTATGGAATTATTAATCACTGTTAAAACTGAACACGTTGGTGCTGTAATGGGCGATATGTCTAAACGTCGTGGTAGAATTCTAGGTCAAGAAGATATCGGTAATGGTAAGACAGTTGTTACAGCTGAAGTTCCTGAATCAGAAATCGCTAAATATGCAACTGAACTTAAGACTATGACTCAAGCAAGTGGTCGTTTCGAAAGAAGATTCTTACGTTATGACATTACTCCAGAAGAACAAATTAAAAAGATTATTGCTGAATATAAAGAAAATTAGTATTTAAAATGTCTCTAGGTACTTCCTAGAGACATTTAATTATATATATAGTATTGACAAAAAGATAATATATTTAGTATAATAAATATATA
>JAZSIL010000189.1:0-14942 GCA_045533785.1 Bacilli bacterium | reverse complement strand
TGAAATAACTATCTAATATATTCAATGTTTGTTTAGCGTCCATTACAATTACAATTTGAAGTTTGTGTAGAATAATCAAACATTCTATTCCAATAAGTTATAGCTTTTTTAATATCTAGAATAGATAGTGATAATTTAAACGCATAATATAATACTATAGGATAAGCTTTATTTAATTCTTTTAGACAAACACAATCTACACTTATAATACCAACTTTGTTTGCAATATGATGCATTAGTTTTTCATTATTATAACAAGGTATTACATAAGGATATGTAAGATCATCTAATTCTAAATATACAATAAGAAGCTCATCTGTTGTAAAAGGAGAATTAGTTATATCTAATGGAATATTAAATAAAGAACCACCTATTGGTCGTTCTATAATAAATGCAGAAGAACTAGGCTCTGAATTACACACAAAAGAATCCTTATTGTCAACAAGGATTCTTGTGTGATTTGAATACTCAGCACTTTCTGCATTAGAAGCTACAAGCATTATATGATTTGTATCAATTATTTGTATCTTCATATCAGTCAGTATTAATTGAAAACTTTATTGTTTACATAACTTGAATATTCTCCTAAAATTAAAGTAAGTCTATTATTTATTTGAGAAATTCTAATTATAGGTTCTTGACCATCATAGATTATAGAAATAATAGTATCAACAATCTCTTTTATCCACTCCTCTTTGAGTCTTGTTGCTACATTTGCTTCATTGATTTCATAAGAAGAAAGAGCAGAATAGAGTCTATAATATTCAGTAGTTACTATCTTGTTTATATTACTACTAATTAACTCTTTGTTAGCTTCAATATTATTATGTGCTATAACACTAGCACATTCTTGAGCTATCTTAAATCCCATTGCTTTAAAACCAAATTGAATGGCTCTATCACATTGACGAATTTCTTTCTTTTCTGCGTCCTCGAAGTTTTTTGATAAAACAGCATTAAGTTTAGCTATATTATCACCCATTTCTTGCATTGTCTTACTCATTTCAAATAAAGGCTTATCTTTTGTTTTAGCCTTAAAATAATCAACAAGTCTGACAATTAAAGTATAAATGATAAATACAACACTAGAAATAATTACTGTAACATAAGAAGAATTGCGAACACTTTCATTTACTATTTCACTTATAGTCTGAAAATCGTCCATACTTGTTTTTTTTAAATTAATTCCACCACCCCTGTAGAGGAGTGGTGGAATTACTAGTTATTGAGCATCTTCCAGAGCTTCTACACGAGCTTCAAGAGCAGCAGATTTAGCAGAAATGAAATCTCCTTCAGGAAGTATCTTATCAAGATTTGTAATCTGATCATATGTAGTATTTCCGTCTATAGGGCAAGCAATATAAACGTTTTGCCATACACGTTCATCACGTTGTTTAGCAGCATCACGACCAACCTTGAAACGAAGAGTATACAATACATAACCAGAAGTACTAGTACTATTACTACCGGAAGTATTCAGAGTGAAATCTTCAACCTTTTCAGGATAACTAGGAAGGAACTCACGACCTTGCCAATCAGTATCACGGAAACCCTTGCCTGCAGCACAGAAAGAAGCAAGTTCGGCAATCATAGTCTTATCACCAACAGGTTTCTTAGCAGCAGTCTTAGTAAGACTTTCACCAGCAAGATTATCAACAGCCATAACTTCCCAATCCTCAAAATTACTACCAGTGATAGTAATCTGAGCAGTAGAAACAGAAGTAGTGAATTGGAACTTATCACTTACTTTGGCATCCATAGCTTTCTTGAAAGAAGTAGCTTCAGTACCAGCAGTAGTAGTCTTAGCAACAATACTTACAGTCCAACTATTACGCTCATGGGGAACACTACCTTTCTTAAAGAAACGAAGAGTATATTCCTTACCAACAACAGTAGTAGGCATAGTAAACACTACGCTAAATTGATTACCAGCCATAGGAACAGCCTTGGTGATGTGAAGAGTGTTAATATCAACTTCAGGAATCATAAAAGGAAGTTGACCGTTAGAGCGACCAAGAGCAATCGCAAAATTCTTAGTAGGAGCACTCTGATAAACAGAAGTATCCTCACCAAGTTCAAAGAAAGTAATAGCACCTTCTTTAAGAGCCGAAATGTCCTTCACACCATGATTGGTAAGACCGTTGTCAATAGGACTAGCGGCACTTGCAAAACTACTAGGTGATTTTACAATTAAAAGTTGTCTCATTGTTTAATGTTTTTAATAAGTTAATTAATTTTGATAGCCTTCATTAGCGGGACGATATTCACTACGATTCATTTCTCGCTGTTGGGCTTGTTGATTTTGTTGAGTACTATACAATCCACTATTTATAGAAACATTGTAAAGATCAACTGCATGTTTTAGAATATCAATATGCATGCTTTCAGGCAAATCACAATCAACGTTGTCACTACCAAGATCAGAAATATATTTGACTACAGCAGGTTTTGCTATATAAGAAACTCTAAGTTTATGAGGTTCTATTTTACCTCTATTAATAAGTCCATTAGCATTAGCAAAATCTTCACCTAAATAAACATCAAGTTTTATAGCATTATCCTTATTATATATAACAGCAGCAGGAGTTCTTACTCTAGGTTTTAGTATGAAATCGTTGAGAGTATCGGCAAGATATGATTGTTCTATAATTCTAACAGGAAACATTCTTGTATATTCAGGAGTCTCAGCTTCAGCATCTTTGACATATTCTATAGATAAATCTATAACATAAAGAACATTTGAAATAGCAAACGTATCATCATTTTGTTCCGTTATAAACTTACTTACAGAATAAAGTCCAATAGCTTTATAGTTGTTGTCTAGAACTAATTTATTATTTCCACTGTCAGCTTTATCAACTGAATCAACTTTGTATAAGGAACGAAGAGCATTGATTTCTCCAATTTTTGAATTATCTGTAACAACTCTATCGTTCCTTATACCGACGTTCTCACGAACAAGTTGATTTGTTATATCTGAAATACTAGTGTTGATAAGTACGTCAATTTGTTCTGGCAATATAGCACGAACATTTTGCATACCCATCTGTTGAGCATATTGACGAAACCACACATGCATTTCAGCTATATTCATATTCTAAATGTTTTAACCAAGTTTAAGTTTGTTTTCAAATGCGGTACGAGCAGCTTTATTATCTGGATTCTCAAACCAAACAATAGCTTCGTTTATGTTAGAACCTATAAATGTACCATCAGCAGTAGAGATTTGCTGGTTAAACTCAGAACGAATAAGTTCTCCGCGAATAATGAGAGTTTCAATAAATGCCTTAGTTATGATGTTCTTATCAGCAACAAGTTTGTTAAACTTATCCGGATTATCATTAACATAATTCATAACAATGCTTTGTTTAATACTAGCATCTTTTAGAAGAGCTTCAGCAAGATTATCGTTACGATTAATAGCAATTGCTAAATAAACAGCATCAAATTTACTCTGACTACCATTAAGTTCAACGAAGTTACGCATAGCAGTACTACGTTCTTGAACAAGTTTTTTCTGACGTTCTTGTTCTTTAGCCTCGTCCTTAATGTAGAAACGAATACTGGGATCAGAATTAATCAAAGCTGTATCTTTAGCAACTTCTTTATAAAGAAGGCAATGACGATACATAAGATATTGCTCAAGATGAACAGGATGACCATACTGGTACTTAGAACTCTCTAAAGTATTAAGAGCATCAATCTTTTTTCTAAGAGCATCTTTAATTGCACTCAAGTTAGACCTATCAACTTTATCAAAAGCTTCATTGATAGCATCTTCTTGTTTCTTTACAAAAAGATAATCCTTTTTGTGTTTATACACAAAAGAGGTATCTAAAGAAACATCATTTTCGTTAATAACAAATTGAATGTTACTGAGCCAAGCTTTAACTCTAGTAATAAATTCAGGATTGTTAGGTGAAAGACCGACTAGTGTAGGAAAATATGCAGCAACCTCTTCAGCATTAGAAGAAAGAATCTGTCCACTACGAACAGAAGAACCGATAACTTCTTTACGCTGACCAAGTACTTTCATATTAACTCTGCGATAATTAGAGTAATTATGAACAAGAGATATAGTAACACTACGATTATCTGTATATTCTTTTTCAAGTTCCTCTTTCTCAATTTGAGCGGCTTGAGCAGCTGCTTGAGCTGCAGTGGGACCATTTTGTCCAGTATTACCAGCACCGCTATTAGGTATAGTTGTTGGAAGTGCCATACTTTATCCTTTATTAATTAGTTTAACATTTTAGAGAACACACTTAAGCTGCATCATCTTAGTACTATTGTTAACCTGAAGACCATAGCTGTTCTTAATCTCATAACGAGCCATGTCAATTTCAGTGCCAAGACTATTCTGAGGAACACCACCCCAAGAAGCAGGAATAGGAGTCAAACCCTTCAGAACACCACTAAGATAAACTTGACCTTTCAGACGAACCTTACGAACATTACGACTACCATTATAGGTACTCATATCAATAAGGAAGGCCTGATGCGAAGACATAGGCAGACCGGTACGAGGATGAACATTACCATTGGCTTTATCATTATCAGCAATAGTTCCTTTATCAAGGAATGGAAGATGCTGAACAGTGATAATATGATTGTCAATAGTCTTATAACGACGGAAGTACTTACCATAACTAAGACCACCATCCCAATTTTCAATCATCTTGTCACCAAGAGGAGTAACAAAACCTTCACTCTTAGCCTCAGCGCGAATAGCACCATCAAAGTCTTGAGCAAAGCCCTTACCAGCCATAAGAACAATCTCCATAGTACCAGTATCAGTGTCCTTATCAAGAACATCACCAATACTACGCTCAATCTTATTCAGAGTAAGGAACTCACCATAAGTGTCATAGTTACTCTCACGACAAATCTCAATCATACCAGATGTGTGAGGGATAGGCTGACCATTATCAGGATCAATAAGAGTAACTTCACCATTTTCGTTACGGTTATATTCAGCAAGCCACAGACGTTCTTCATCCATAATACGCATCTGAATATCATGCTGACGCTGTTCCTCGTTAATCCAAAGGTTAGTAGTACCACCACCCTTAGTCTTAAATTCGTAAGTAACAACGGTATTAGAAATGTTACCGGCAATTTCCCAACTATAACGATGATACTCAAGCTGAGAAGTCATCTTACCAGGTCCCATAACATTCATACGATTACCCTTACTATAAGAAGCACTAATAGTAGGAGCAGTCATAGTCCAATACTTACCAATCTTAAGATTGTCAAGATCAACATAAGAGTTAGGATTAGGCGAAGTAAGTTTAAGACGATAGAGATAACCACCATGAGTACCTTCACCAAGATCCTTCATAATACGAACCTGAGTCTTACCATCAGGAGCCATCAAACCATACTGTTCAATAAGCCAATGAGTAGCAAACTCAACTTCAAACATAGCACCACCTTTACCAGGAGTGTCACTACCACTGTAACGACTATAAACAACGTAGTCATTATAACGACTACGACCCATAGTCTTCCAAGTCCAAGTTTCAGTAGCAATATCAACAACACCAGCAGCACCTTGACCTTCAGTGAGGAAAGTCAGAGGAAAGCGGTCATCATCCATACCATAGGTATAAGTAAGAGTGTTGTTAATTTCTTCTGGATGAGTGAGCTGAAGATGAGCGATGGTTTCTTCATTAGAATAACCACGGTCATCAAAGTTTCCACGAGATACTTCTCTAAGTTTGTACATAAATTAAATAATTAAGTTAAATAAATTATAAAGAGGTTAGAGAACAATGTCGTCGATAGTATTTTTGCTCTTATTAGGCTTATTTATTACAACATTATGTTTATTAGCATTTTGTTTAGATTTAATAACAAGTTTGCGAACATTCTCTTCGTTAGCAATCATATTAACTAAATCTTTATAGCTACCACCTGTAAACATAAGCCAAGCATCAATGAGCTCTTTATTAAGAAGCTCTTCATCGCTTTGATTGTTAAGATCCCTCTGATAACCAGTCATTAAATTACCATCCTCATCTTTCTCAGTTGACTTAGCAACATAATCGTAGAAATCATTAAGTGTTAAAGTAATCTTTTGACCATTTCTTTCTTTTACTATATTTTCAGGAAGTGTATAACCTCCAACTTTACGTTTTGTAATTACATCATTAACTTTCTTAAAGTAATTTTCAACATTTTGACGCTCTTGTTCTCTTGCAGCAGCAGCACGAGTTTCAATTTCTTTACGTGTTTGAGTATCTTTAGTTTTTAAAGCTTCGAGTTGTACCTTAGCTTCATCATAAAGAGCTCCTGTGCTTTCAAGATATTTGATATAATTGTCATTAAGACTCTTATTACCAAATTCAGTTGCTGCCATACGAATAATGGCAATTTGTTGTTCTTTATTATCTTTATCGATTTCAATACCTGTTCTGTCAGGAAGTTCTCCAAATCCTTTAGGACTACCTGTTAGTTGTACATAATCCACAAATTGTTTAACGAGAGGATTATCATTGTAAAACTTGTTCATAGTACCCTGACGAATCTCATCAGATTTCAAATTAATAACAGACTCTACATATGCTTTAACACCAGCAGCATCATTTGTAAACTCAGCAGGTTTACCATCTTCTGTAGTAATTTGAATACCTAAAGCTTTTTGAAGATTATCAATATTTATTTCATCTTGATCTTCGCCATCACTTGGGTTATTTTCTTCTAACCAAGCTTTAACATCTTTAGCTTCCTTAAAAACATTACCTTTTTCATCAACAATATCACCGTTTTCAGAAACAGTATAGTTAGCACCATCAATTTCAATACTAGTACCAACTTCTAAATCATGAGGAAGACCATCTTCTCCATTATTGTTGTTGTTATTATTATTATTGTTATTATTATTATCACCCGTTCCACCATTATTATTGTTGTTAGGGTCATTAATGTCACCAGTACCACCATTATTTAAATCAGTAGTATCAGGTTCGTTGGCAGGATTACCCCCACCATTGTTTTTGTCTTTTGTAGCATCTCCATTATCTTGAGTTTGAACTTTGCTACCTTCAAAATCAATATTAGGTGTATTCATAACTTTGAAATTAATTTTAATGTTAATATGTTACTGTTATAAACACTGCAAATATACAACCATTTTTAATACTAGCAAAAATATTTTATCAATTTTAATAATTTTATTACCAGTAATAGTATTTATAAGTATTTGTTTACTATTGTCAATAAGTAATTTATTATTCTCCGTAAGGTATAAATCGACCAATAAAAGCCCATAGAGGCACTTTTTTCATTACATATTTGATTTTTATACATATATTGGACAACTATACCAATATAAAATTTTAATACGAAATTTACAAAATTAAAACATAAAACAAAATAAAACCCTCTTTACTATTATGATAAAGAGGGCAAGTAATTTGGGAATGCACTTAAGTTATAAGAATTAAATTAAACTTATTATAGAACCTATAACACCACCAAGTGTAGTGTAAGCAATATCAGCTAATTCAACTTGTTTATCTTTTCTATAACAATCATCATAAATTTCTTTTAATACACCTATAACAAATGCAAGCAATACACCTACAATAGCTCCCCTGTAAGAAGCATGGCATATTAAACAATATAAATTATTACCAATATGACTAATAATATATCCACAAAACATATTAAGAATTTTATCATGTGGAATCTTACTAATTACAGTCAATAATTTTTCAATTAATTTAAGAATCTTTTTCATTTTCTTTAATATAAAGTTTACAATAACAATTACCTTTTTGCAAATATTCAGAACAAGGACATTGATCATGACCAAATCTATTTGTAACAGGTGTTGGACAATGTCCATCTGTTCTCTCTAATGCTCTAAATACAGCGTTAACTATTAAATCGTCTGGATTAAGAATAAATCCTTTCTTACGAACAATACTAATGTTTACTGGCATAATTAATTATTATTTATCATATTTGTTTTTATTTTGTTTAGCAATACGTTCTTTGCTTGCCATATCTTCACGTTTAACTTGCCTATCAGCTGCTTTATTATAAATATCAGATTGAAGTTTCATTCTTTCAAGATTAAGTTTATCTTGAGCCATACGAACCTTATTATCTTCAGCAAGTTGAACTAGTCTATCTCTAGCAGCATTATCTTCACCAGGAGCAAGTAAACTCATATCAACATCAATATATTTAAGCTGCATCTCATATTGGAACTTAAGAGCTTCAGTCTTTCTATCTTCTTCACCTTTAGCAGCAATTTCAGCAAGTTTATTTTGTAATTCTTCTTGTTTAAGCATTTGATCCATTTGCTTCATGTCTTCTTCATGCTTACGTTTAATTTCATTAAACTTCAAAACAGCATCTTTAATTTGAGTAACATTATCTCCTGTTATAGCAGCAAGTGCCATATCAAGATCACCATTTTGTGCTGCACTAAAAGCCCATTGACGAAGTTGCTGAATCTTATCAAGTTCTTTTTGTTCATTCTTAACCATAACAGAATGGTCAGAATTGATATAAGAATTTACATCAAGACTTAAATAACGACGTTCTTTTTTATCATCAAAGAATGTTTTTTGAAGACCATCACTAAACGCTAATTTAGCATAATCTATATCACGCTGATAGTCATGTCTACGCATTTCATCAAACATTGCAACAATAATTACACTACCCATAGAAGAACGAGCAATAGCTTCTTGAGTTGTAGAAACACCAGCAGATTGTGCAATTTCACCATAACGCTGAGCGTTCATATCAACAGTTTCCCAACCATCTTGTTTTATAGAATCTGCAAGTGATGTAAGTTCACTAATATAATTATTCATATTAGCATTAAGAAGTCTTACTTGAGCCATCTTTTGAGCAGTAGTATCTTCTTCATCATCTACTATTAGAACACCATCAGCAGCCATTTTATAAATCTTATCTTCTTCATCGCTTGCAATAAGTGATTGTGGTAGTAAAAGAATAAGCATTTTATTCTTTGCAACAACCATTTCTCTATGATAGAAGATAATATTACGAAGAATCTGGAAAGGAGTAAGAAGTTTAATAATACTAAATTTACCCATATATGGTAAAACTTCCATCAAACCATTATAAGGAAGTTTATCACCACGTCCGTAAAGAATAGGTCTTGCTTTTATAGGATATACTCCGGTATATCGAGTACCTATACGATAACCTTCATAAATTTGAGGTTCATATTCCCATTCAATACTTATATCTCCAGCTTCAGGATTTAGTTTATAATCTTCTTCAACTACACGTTGTGTTTGAAAACCTATTTCGTTTATATAAGTAAGAACTCCTCTACGAGCTTCTCCTTTCCATACAACATGCCAAACTTCAAAAAGATTATTGTTTTGTTCAGCAATGTTTACAGGTTCTTTTTTAAAAAGATTACGTTCTTCTTCTCCAAACTTATTACAAGCTTGAGGATAATGTTCAAAATATTGACTATAAAGAAATTGAGTTCTAGAAGTATTTGGAGTAGTGTCAGAATAATATTTCTCAAGAAATTCTCTATCTTGTTTATTAAGAACATTATCAAACATATCAATAATTTGATTGTAAGACATAAGCATACGTCTTGCAAACATATCATGATCTTCAACAAAATAATTATTATTAGGGATAGGATATGCTTCCATTACAGGAACACAAGACTTAATAATCTTTTCTCCTTCTATATCAGTATGAGTATAACATTCACCAAGGGAACACCAATGAAAATAAGCAGTAAGATAAATAACCATATCTTCAGTAATACTTCTAATATAGTCAAGAATGTCTTGTCCTTGTTTGCTTTCATCATCAATATATTTTTCATTAAAATCTTTTATAAAAGCCTCAGGGTCAGGCATTGCATCTTGTGGATTAAGTTGTTCCGCAGGAGTACCTTGTTGTTGAGCTTGTTGTTGCATCTCAGCCCAACGTTTTTCAAATTCTTGTTTAAATGCTTCTTGAGCTAAAAGAGCAATCTTTTCTTTAAGTTTAGCATTCTTTTTAATAACAATTTCTGGATTGTCAGCACCTACAACAAATTCATGAACACCTTTAAAATATTCGCTAACGTATCGTCTTATAACATCTTTCATAATGTCATAATTACGCATAGTTGCAGGAAAACGTTTAAAACGTTCTTGTGTAGCATTGTAAGGATTTAAAGTTTTCTTATAAAATTCTTGTGGAATATCATCATGAAGAATTTGTAAAGAAACTTCTGTATCTTTACGATCATTAAAAGATATACCAGCATCAATTACATAATCAATGCAATTTTGATACCAATATTCTTTTTCTTTTTCAGCACCGCTAACACGTTGCTTAGGAAAATTAACAGAATGTGGAGTCATTGTATTATTGTTTAATTAAAACCAATCTCTTTTCATTATATTATTACTATAATTGTTTTGTTCTTTAACTTTTTTACGAGTTGCTAATTCTCTTGCTGCTTCAATATCACAAAGCTTCCAACGAAGAGCTTGCATAATCATTTCTGAAACTCTATCAAAGTTACCAATATTATTCCATTTTTTAAGTTCAAGTATACTTTGATAATCATAAATTGTATGGAAAAAACGTTTAGGTCTACCTAATTCATCTTTTCCAACTTCAGAGTATAACATTTCTTTAAGTAGACGAAGACCTTCAAGTTTTTTAGTAGAACCTTGTCCATCACCACCACCCATGTTAACACCATAAGAATTACTAACTGCACCTTTAAGACTAGTATCCCAAAGACCAACTGGGTCTTTCATAAGATATTTAAGTGCTTTCCATTTAGTAAAATTACTTACAGTTTCACCTCGGTTAACCTCAACTGCAACACTACCAACACAATTATAATATCTTGCAAGAAGATAACAAATTCTATCACTCTCTTCAAGTTTTTCAGGACGACCATAATATGCAGCAACTTTAGCTGTTTTAAATCCATTCCAAATACATGGGTTCATCCAAACTGAAATACTGTTATGAGAATGCTTATTGGTAATTTCATTTTTCTCCTTATTAACACCTACAGGGTCATAACTTATAGAATACATTCCTTCTGGAATATCAAATACTTCTTGACCTTGTTTATTACGATGTTGAACTTTTTGAGGATTAAACCATTTACGAATACAACCATGAGGATGTTCGTGATTTTTACGAGGAACACCTTCAATCCAATCAAAGAAATCTACATTATGTTTACCTCCTTCTGCTTCGATACGAGCATTAGTACGAAATTCAATTTTATTACCATTTTCGAAAAGCATTCCGTCTACATAAAATTTAAATGCATTATCTATACGCAGACGCTCTTCCCAAATCATTAATTCTTCACTAGTGAAAATATTTTCAGTAGCAGAACTAAAAGACTCTGCTGGTTTATTTGCGTGTTGTCCTAAATAATTAATATAATCAGCAAATGTTTTAGCTTTTTCTTTTTTACGTTTACGTTCATTAAAAGAAATCTTAAGTCCAACAGCTAAATCAGAATTTCCATCCTTATCTATACTTGTTTCATCTCCAGATTCACCTTGAAGACCCCAAGCATAAGGTTTAAAAAATCCACAAACTTCGTGCCTATGATCATCATCCCAAACATTCTCAAAAGGCATAAAATCAAAACCATTTGGACTATAAAAATTTCTTTCAAATATTTGCATATTACCGGCAGTTGCAGTACCCCAACCAATAAGAGTACCAGTTTTATAACTACCAGTAGTCATAGCAGGATTAGTAACAGTCATAAAGTCGTCAAAGTTTTCCATAGTGGAAATTTCTTCAACTTTAACTTTAACAGCATCTTTACCAATAGCACAATCTGGATTTTTATTTGCAGAAACACTAAGTAATGCACTTTGCCAAGCTTTTGGAGATGGAGTTCCATTAGGGAGTTTAAAACCTAAAACAAAATTTTCTTTATCAGAAGTAAGAATACCTCTTTTAAAAAATGTATTAACTTCTCCAAATCGAACATCATCTAAAGTAAAAGTTGTTAAACCACCTTGCTGTGTAAGATATTTTTTATCAGCAGCAACGTGAATAACAACTTTTCTAGGATGAAGGTTAACTTCATTTGCGCTATCAGCAGCCATAATATATGAAAAACCACCACGACGAGTTTTATCTATTATAAGATGAAAACCATTATTTTGTGCAAATTCTATTACGTGCCAAGTCCAAAACTGAGAATCAATGAATTTACTGAAATCATAATGTTTTTTAGCAACGAGTACATTACCATTACGAACAATAGTACTTTCATCAAGCTGTTCCATAAGACAGTAATTTAGAAAATAATAATGTCCACCGGTAATTCTTACATTTTGTATTTTTCCATTACGATATAAACAAGGTGCAGTAAATCCGTGTTCTCTACGATATTCCTCCCTTTTACGAAGTTGTCTATGAGGAATACTATCTTCTCTATATGTAGTATATTGTTTGTATTGACGATAAAAATTAGCCATTTCGGTGAATAGATGTGTATTAATAAATTTATCACCAGGCTGAATGTTTAGAAGAAAACCACCACTTTCTCCAATAAGAAATAAATCATCAGGGTCATTAAAACCTGCATCTTTTGCATGTTTATAATGACTTTTATCTTCGTTAATATATTGAAGAAAAGGATAATTTTTAATATATTCTTCAATTGTGTTGTCCATTACAAAGCTATAATAAAAAGAAGTAAAAATAGCAAACTAGTACCAGCACCAGCTCCTATTGCTATATCTCTTTGTTTTTTAATTTCTGCAACTTTTATTTCTGTATTCATTTCACAAGCAGTGAGATTAATAGATAAAGCATTAATAATGCTAGAATCAGTTTGAATAAGTCTTCTAAGTTGTTCATTAATTTCTTTTTCATATTTAAGTTCAATCATTTTAGCATTAGCTACTCTAAGTGCATTAATAGGAACTAATACACTATCAGTGTGCACTTCCTCCCCCGTAAGAGGAATGGAATCATTAATATTACTCTGACACCAACTGTAAGAACAAGTCGATGCTAGAACTATCATTAAGACGATAAATTTTTTCAATTGTATCATGTTTTATTGTTTCTAAATACTTTGTACGATAAATAAGAGAATCTCTAGTAATATAAAGTGTGTCTATCACTTCTTTCTTTACGGGCGTTGGAACATCAGTATTATTTGTTGATTTAAAGTGAATATATCCTAAAAGTAAGCCTAAGCAAAATGCAACAATACAACAAACAATACTTATAACAAATCCACTATTATTTTCTTTTTCGTTATTCATATTAAATCTTCTTCATTAATTAAAGTATAAGTAAAACTATTACCATAAAGTTTACTTTGTTTTTTACAAAGTTCCATAAATTCATTAAAATCTTTTGGATTTGCAAAAACTTGACAACCTGCAGAATACATATCTACAGTTGCACGAGTAAAACCTTGATGACTACGATGAATATTTATTCCAAAAAGACCTTCGTGAATAACTTCATTATACATATCATAAATATCATCTTTGTTTCCATCACGATAAACTTTAACAGGCTTTTGTTGAACAAGAGCATCATATTTACCATTATGTTTACCGATCTTCCAACATCCACGATATTGGCCAGGAACAAGAATAGCAGTTCCTTTAGGATTACCGAGTTCTTTTTTCATATAATAAGTAC
Organism: Bacilli bacterium; assembly: GCA_045533785.1. Classification (GTDB taxonomy): domain Bacteria; phylum Bacillota_I; class Bacilli_A; order ML615J-28; family CAG-313; genus UBA1737. The sequence continues at coordinate 1,277 of JAZSIL010000189.1, read as the reverse complement.
CTGGTTCTGTAGTTATTTTAAATAATCTTTTAACCCAACCGGTACTATCTTTGTACATTACACAAAGAATATCATCATATTTGTTTGTAATAGCATTATTATTGTTTTTACGAATACCAATAATATTCAAATTATAATGACCATTTGAGAAAAAAGCATATCCTTTATTACGAATAATAGTAGGAATATCTGCTTTTAATACTTTGTAGAATAATTCGTTTGCCATAATTTTTAATCAAATAAAGTAGGTTGTTCAATAGGCTGTTTAGCTTTCATTGCTTTAAGAGCAAGAACTCTATCATTAAAAATAGCATCAGCTTCATTACGAAGAAAATTAATACGATACCAATTTACAGTTTCTTCACCGTTTTCATCAATATGATATCCATCTTTATCTCTAAGAGGTTGTCCATATTTATTAAGCACAAATGGACTACCGATATGACATAGACCTAAGCCAACGCAAGGGATTTCAAGAATTCTTTCAACAAGTCTAGCATAAATACTTAATTGCATTGTATAATGACTTCCATTACACTCATCAAGATGATTTAGAGGAGGAAGCATTTTTTCATTCTTACGAACCCAAAAATTAGTAAGTTGATTAGGAACAGTAGTTTTATCTTTTTGATAATAACCACTTTCAAATTTTAAACCATCTCTATTAGTTTTCCAATCCAATATAACAAAGTCTGTATCGCGTATACACAGAATGTCAATAGTACCACTAATAAGAAGGGTGGGATCAAAAACACCGATTTCACTGTATATTGTATATCCTTTATCAACATAAAATTTGAAAACTCTATATATTTCTTCGTATTTGTTATTAGTAGCCTCTTTAAACTTTTCAATGTCAAGAGGCTTAACATCTAAATAAGGAATATCTGCAACAGTTATACAACGACCACTATCTGTTTGAATAAGATATTTAATAGCCTCTTGAAATTTACTAACATCTTTAATAGCATCTTCAATACCATTATGAGTATTAGTTCCTCTACGGCATGCTTCATCTTTAATTTGATTCCATTGACGAATAATTTCTTTTTCACTAACACCTTGTTCTTTAGCTTTCTTACGAGCCCAGAACTTAGTATCAAATTTAGGTGCATACTGACCTATGATAGTAGTGGTAGAAATATATTCATTACCATTATTATCGGTATATCTGTGAGGACCTTCATCAAAATAAAGGTGAATATTTTTATAAATATCTTTCATAATTAATTACTGATTATCTCCAAAATCAATTGATTTTTGGGAAACGTTTTTAT
>JAZSIL010000242.1:0-5493 GCA_045533785.1 Bacilli bacterium | reverse complement strand
TTTATCTTCATTTATTTCGTCAATCGATTTTATTTCGTCACTTTTATCTTCATTTATTTCGTCACTTTTATCTTCATTTATTTCGTCACTTGATTTTATTTCGTCACTTTTATCTTCATTTATTTCGTCACTTGATTTTATTTCGTCACTTGATTTTATTTCGTCACTCGATTTTATTTCGTCACTCGATTTTATTTCGTCACTTGATTGATCAACAGAAAAATTATAATTTAGATTAGGCAATTTAACAACAAAAAAATTTCCTTTGTCTTGAAATACAGGATGCATTTTGTACATTTTATATTCTTGTTTTGTTCTTAATATTCCTGTACCATAATTTTCAATAAATTTCAATTTATCTAAAATTCTTACTAATTTCGGATTTCTATACGTTTGAATACCTGCCATAATTTCTTCCATAGATGCTAAATATATACCGCCAGGACTGGTAATCTTTACATGATCTTTAAAAAACTCAATTTTAATATTTGATTTTATCATATAATTTGTATGGCAAAAAGCATTTAATATAATTTCTCTAAGTGATACTTCTGGATAAGATTTTTGTTCTCTTCTTTCAAATGTTTTTCCATCGATAACAGCTGCAGTATCATTTAACCTTTTTACTTGTTCTTCTACTTCTTGAAAAATTTTAATTAAACAACCTTTAAATTCTTTTTTTATTTTAAAGTTCATATTTCTATCATATTCTGCTAACTTTACTGTTATCTCTGATTGATCAGATAACAGCAAGGCTAAATTAGTATAAAAACCATTTTGATCTATTAACCCTAAAGACATTTGGTTTCTTTTTGTAAAACTAATATTTTTTTCTTTGAAAACTGTTATTAAATATTTAAACGTTAGTTTTTGATTCTCTGAAATTTCATTTTCATAGACATAATTTCTAGAATCTAATAGCATTATCATAATTTCTTCTTCAGATGCTTTTCTAGTTGTACTCCCGATTCTTTTATATACCCCTACAGGTTTTGGTCCCTTACCTTTTAAATAGTAAGGCTTTTTATGGCCTTCTAAAACATTAACTATCAATACACCAGTTTCAGTAAATCTATAATTTACTAATCCAAATACTGATGGAGAAATAATTGTTTCAATCCAATTACTAAGCTTTAATTCAATTTCTTTTTTACTTGCATTTAAGAACGTTTTATTAACTGATTTATCATCATTAATTCCTACATAAATTATTCCTCCATTGGTATTTAAAAACGCAATTATTTCATTAATAATTTCATCTTTAAATTCTCTCTTATATTCTATTGTTATATTTTCATCTTTTATCATTTTATTTTTCTCCTTTCTATATATATAATTAGCAGAAAGGGGCAAAATTGCTCTTTTTATTTTTAATAATTTTTTTTACAAAAGCAAAAACACCTGTCAAATTAAGACAGGTGTTTAATTATTTATTTTTAGCTTGATCAAAAGCTTCTTTTACTGAATATGCAATATAAATCATATGGTCAGCAGCACGTTCTAAGTTATTTACTAAGTTAACAAAGACACCACTATTTTGAGGCTTACATTCACCTCTATTTAATCTATCAAAGTGATCATCAATTAGGTCTTTTCTCATTTGGTCTATTTCTTCTTCAATAGCATCCGCTAAATTAATCTTATTTAAATTTTTAGTCATAAAGATTTCTTCTGTTTGAGCATATAATAAGTTAATTTTATTCTTCATAAATCCTATTTGAACCATTACATTAGATGAAAATTCAAGTTCATGTTTAACCATATATTTAGCATATTTACAAACATTATCACCAATCTCTGCAATACGTAAAATATCATTTAATGTTCTATGGAAACTTGATAGTGTGCATTCATCTTCAAAGGCTAAGTTTTGATTTGTCAGTTTAACCATAAATTCAATTATTAGTTTATTAGTTAACTCTAATTCCTCAATTTTTTCATCAACTATATCACGTTTGTCATCATCTTTATTTAAGAATGCATCGATAGAAATATTAAGTGCATCGACTGATTTAGAATACATTAAAGATAATTCTTTTCTTACTTGATGTACCGCAACAGAAGGTGTAGTTAAGATACGGTCATCAATATAAACTAAACGGTGTACATCTTTCTTAACTGCTTTTTCTTTAACCAATGCAGTTGAAGTTTTAACAAATACATTAATAAATGGTAGGAACGTTAATGTACAAATAGTGTTAAAGAATGTGTGGAACATCGCAATTTGAGTTGACTCACCACTAAACCATTTAACAAATGTAACTTCCATAAAGTTAGGCCATAAAAGTAATAAAACTGCAAAAATAATTGAACCAAATGTATTAAATAATAGATGAATAACACTAGCACGTTTTGCGTTTGTACCAGCACCCATCGAAGACATAAGTGCAGTAACACATGAACCAATATTAGAACCTAAAATTAAGAATAATACATTATTAGTTAAACAAGTTGCACCATCTCCTGCACCAATATAAATTCCTGCACCAACAAGTTGAATAATAATTGTTGTAATTAGTGACGAAGATTGAACAAGAGCAGTAAGAACTATGCCTAATAAGAATAGAATAATCCAAGCACCTGTTCCGCTTACATTTTGTAGAATATTTCTAATTGTTTCATATACAACTAAATTGCCATCGCTATCAGGATTTTTAATCGCTAAATTCATGCATTCTAATCCTAAGAACAAAATACCAAAACCTGTTAATGCATTACCAATAGTTTTAGTTCTATCTTTTTTCCCAAGCATTGTAATAAACGCACCAAGACCAGCTGTAAGAATTGCATAAGCACCAAAATCAAATGAGCTTAGCGCAGCAAGTTGTGCAGTAATTGTTGTACCAATGTTTGCCCCCATAATTAATGCAGTTGCTTGTGCAAGATTAATTAGTCCAGTATTAACGAAACCTACTACCATTACTGTTGTAGCACCAGATGATTGCATGATTGCTGTTGCAATAGCACCAATACCTACACCAATAATTGCTTTATTTTGTGTTTTATTAAATAGTTTCTTTAAACTTGAATGACATAATTTAGTAATGTTAGAACTAAGTAGTTCAAACCCTAGAAGCAATGCACCAATAGATGCAAACATAAAAATTACTGTTTCTATCCAGTATCCTACCATAAATAATCACCTCATTTTGTAATATTATATCATATATTTTTTCATTTCTCAAAAAAATTGTTAAAAAAGATATATATTATTAATAAAAAATAAAAAGCAACAAGATTTGTTGCTTTATCTTATATCACTCATTAGTAAGTGTTCTAATTTTTCATTTTCACGATATTCATGAATTTTAAAATAAACAAGTGAATCAGCCTCTATTTCCTTTAAATGAATTATATCTACAACTTCTGCAATCATTGTACATTTTGATCCTTTTAAAGTAATTGCGCCTGTTGCATCTACAAAGTATGGAAGGCCAAGAAGTTTATCTACTTCATCAGAATGTGTATCACCAATATAAAGTGCTACATCTTTTTGCTCTTTAGAACATACTGAAATACCACAATAGTCGCCTACTTTTAAGTTTTTTGTAGTCACACTTTGTTCACCAAGAAGGCCTATAATTTGTTCTTCTCCAACTTGCATAAACCATGCATATGTAGCTGCATAAATTTCTTTTTCCTTTTTAAATGCTAATATACTTACTGTATGATTAAATGGTCTAATTTTCATAATAATTGTTCCTCTATTCACTATATATATAATCATTATACTAAATTTAATTAATTTTTCTTGATTTTTACACTTTTCATTTATTTAATTACTTTTAGTTATAAATGAATTACCTGGAATTACACTATTTTCTTTTATTATAGTATCTCCACCAAGAATTGTTGCGTTGGCATAAATTACTACATTATTAAAAATCGTTGGGTGACGTTTCTTTCCTTTTAGTGTTGGAGCATCTTTAAGTGATTTCGCACCAAGAGTAACACCTTGATATAGTGATACATTATTTCCAATAACTGTTGTTTCACCAATTACGATACCAGTTCCATGATCAATGAAGAAATATTCTCCAATATCACATCCTGGATGTATATCAATTCCTGTTACTGAATGAGCATATTCAGATAAAAATCTTGGTAATATATCCACATTTAACTCAGTTAATAAATGCGCAATGCGATATATAAATATTGCGTGAAAACTATTATAAGAAAAAACTACTTCACTAACACTTTTACATGCAGGATCTCTTTCAACAAAAGATGCTAAATCTTTCAATAACATTTCTTTAATATTAGTTAAATTATTAAAAAATAAATTAGTTACATGGTCTAAATCTTTTATACCTATGGCTTTTAAAATGTCATATAGTTCGATATAAAGTCTTTTTATAGATTGATTTCTTTTATATACTTTAGGAAATATTAATGCTTTTAATTCATTTATAAATTCAATAATATTTTTCTTATTTATGCGAGTTAAATCAAAAAAATTATTATCAAGTTCATTTAACTTATTTTCAATTAATATTAAATCCTTCATCAAATACCCCCTTTGATATATATCTGTTACCGTCATCTGGAAGGATGACTAAAACATTTTTATTTTCACACTTCTTACATAAGTTTATTCCAGCTAAAACTGCTGCCCCACTAGACAAACCACATTTTAAATTTTCTTCTTTATATAATATATTTGTATATAGTAATGCATCATTACTCAAAATATCAATAACTTCATCAATTAAACTAGTATCTAAAACCTTAGGTATAAACCCTGCACCAATACCTTCTATTAAGTGAGGACCTTTATTTGTTCCTTTTAATACATTAGATTCAAATGGTTCTACTCCTACACAATATATATTCTCATTCTTTTCTTTTAAGTATTTACTACAACCAGAAAAAGTTGTTCCCGTTCCAATACCACAAATAAAAATATCTATATCACTTAACTTATGATAAATTTCAGGTCCTGTTGTATAATAATGCGCAAGCACTCCTAAAGAATTATTAAACTGATCAAGACTAAAAGTATTATTGTGTATTTTTTTTAGTTCTAAAACTTTATTAATCGATCCAGTCATTCCTTCTTCTTTAGGTGTTAAAATAACTTCTGCATCATAACTTTCTAATATTTTTATTCTTTCTATACTTGCAGAATTAGGCATTACGATAATACATTTAAGACCTAGATATTTAGATATTGCCGCAATACTAATTCCAGTATTACCTGACGTTGCTTCAATGATAACAGTATTTTTAGTTATTATTCCTTTTTCAATACCATCTTTAATTATATAGTATGCAAGCCTGTCTTTAATTGAACCACTATAATTTAGTGATTCTATTTTTAAATAAAGATTGCTTTTTAGATTGTATTTTTTCATTAAATTATTCGCTTTAATGATTGGGGTATTACCAATAAAGGTTGATAACTCATTAATTTTATTTTTCATTTTATCACCATTAATAATTATATGTTATCTTAAAAAAAATAAAACAGCAAATAATCATCTGCTGTTT
>JAZSIL010000156.1:0-4675 GCA_045533785.1 Bacilli bacterium | reverse complement strand
TATCTAATCATTTGACATCTTTACCGGATGCTATAAAATTGATTGTTTTAACACCAATTACATCACAAGGAAAATCAGTAAATGCTGGATGAGCACGATAAGTTTCAACATTAGATACTTCTAATACTACTTGCTTACTTTCTTCATCCATACAATAACCAAATGCGGCATATTCACCATCTAACCATGGACATTTTGCAGCACAAATAAAGAATTGTGAACTTGCTGAATTTTTATCTTGTGTTCTAGCCATCGAAATAACACCTAATTCATGACTTAATGTATTTTCAGGATGACCATTACTTGCAAATTCACCTTCAATTGGGTTAACATCTTCTACTTCTTCTAATTGATTATTTTCATTAATAAAATAACCACCAGTTTGAATCATAAAATCTTTAATTACACGATGGAAAATTACTCCATCAAAAAATTTTCTATTAACTAATTCAACAAAATTAGCAACACTTTTAGGTGCTACACTACTATCTAAACATACTCTAATCTTTTTGTCGTTTGTTAAAATTATTTCAATATAATATTTTTCTTGCATAAAATTCTCCTCATCTATTTATAATTATATTTTTCTTCTGTGAAATCATTTAATACTTCTTCTTTATACTTTCTTGCGTAAAACTTTGCCATTGATAAATTTAAATCTAAATAATTACCACACTCAATAGCACTTGCCCCAGGAATACATCCTTCATAACTAATAATAAACTCAAACATTTCTTTTACTAATTCGTATACATCTGTTGGTTTATAATTACCACTTAAAATCATATAAAAACCAGTTCTACATCCCATCGGTCCAAAATAAATAATTAAATCTTTCCAAACGTGATGATTTCTTAAAAATGTAGCTCCTAAATGCTCAATCGCATGAATACCTGGATTATCCATTACAGGTTCAGTATTCGGTTTAGTTATTCTTATATCAAATGTTGTAACATAATTATCATTGATTTTATCAATTCTTGATACATAAAGTCCTGGTATAAGTGTTAAATGATTAACTGTAAAGCTTGCTATTTTATCCATAAATTCTACCCTATTTTCTCTATAATATCTAAAACTTTAGATTTAAAATCTAAATGCCATGCGTAATATGATTTAATACATTTATTAATACTTGAATGATTATTAATTGTTTTTAAAAACTCATCATCAATATCATTTAGCTTTGTAGTATAAATTTTCTTAAATAAATTAGAATCATCAATATTTAAACTAGTTTCTTTTAAATAATGACAATCCTCACATAAGAAACCACCACTTTTAATATCAAGCGCAGCATTAATCGCTTTCTTACCACAAATCGGACACTTGTTAAAAGATGGAGCTACTCCTAATAAATATAAAATTTTTATCTCAAATATTAAAACAATCGCATTTAAATAATCAGTACTTTTTAATCGATTTAATAATTCGATTGTAAAATTATATAAAGTTTTATAATCAGTAATTTGTTCTTTAAAGAAAATAATTTTTTCTAATATTACTAAAGAATAATTATATTTAATTAAATCACTTTTTATCAAAGTATAATTTTCAAGAACAACACCTTCTGTAAGCGTACTAATACCTTTTGTTTCAGTATGATTATACTCAATTAATGTAAGTAAATTACCTAATCTTCTTGTTGTTGTATTTAATTTTTTGGCGCCACGAATAATCAAAGTTTCAATACCAATTGATGTAAGAATTGTTGCTAGAACAGCATTTTCTGAATAATCTTGAACTTTAATTATTAATCCTTTATTTTTGATGATGTTCCTCATTTTCTTTTTGTTTCCTCTTATATTTTGAATACTCTAAATAATCTTCAATACTTCCTGTTGTTTTAAACTTTTCAAAAAGTTGTTCTTTTTTCTTGTTCTCCATTAAAATAATCCCTCCTTTTATAATTAGGATGGATTATTTTTTTACTAAATATACAAACCTTAAAAAGGTAATTATTTCTTATAATCATCAATTTTATAGCCAAATTCTTTTAAGTATTTTTTATTATTTCGCCAATTTTCTTCAACTTTAACAAATAATTCTAAATATACTTTTTGATTTAAGAATTTAACAATATCACGTCTAGCATCAGTACCAATGCTTTTAATCATTTGACCACCTTTACCGATAACAATCATCTTTTGACTAGAACGTTCAACAATAATTGTTGCGTTAATCTCTATCATTTTACTTTTTTCTTTAAAGCTTTCGATTGTTACGGCAACACTATGTGGTATTTCTTCTTTTGTCTTAAGTAAAACTTTTTCTCTAATTATTTCAGCAACAACAAATCTTTCAGGTAAATCTAGAACTTGATCTTCAGGATAATACATTGGACCAACTTCTAAACGTTCAACAATCATATCTTTTAACTTATCAATATTAAATCCTTCTGTAGCAGAAAGTGTAATTCCACCGGCAAAATTATATGCATCTTTATAAGAATTAATATTATTCATAAGCACAACTTGATCAGTAACTAAATCTACTTTATTTAAAACTAATATAACTGGAATTTTTACCTTTGAAAGTTGTTCAATAATGTATTTATCACCTTCACCAATTTCACAAGATGCGTCAACTAACATCAAGATTAAATCAGTTCCATCAAGTGCTGAATACGCAAACTCATTCATTACATTACCAAGTTCATTTTTTGGTTTATGAATTCCAGGTGTGTCAATAAAGATGATTTGTTCAGTTTCGGTTGTATAAATTCCTTGAATTCTGTTTCTTGTTGTTTGAGCTCGCGGTGATACAATCGCTAGTTTCATTCCTAGAAAATTATTAAGGAGTGTACTTTTACCAACATTAGGACGACCTATAATCGATACGAATCCCGATTTAAAATTGTTTTTACTCATTTAAATCACCCTTATCAAATGAATATGGCAATAAATCTTTTACTTTTAAAGTTACGACATCTTTCTTTAAATTAAATAATGTTACTACTACATCCTCATTTAATAATTCTTTCATAACTTCACGACACGCACCACATGGCGATACAGGTTTTAAAGTATCAGCAATAATAACCATTTCAATAATATCTTCTTTTTTATACCCTTGAGCAATTAAACTAAATAATGCTGTTCTTTCAGCACAATTGCATAGACCATAAGATGCATTTTCAACATTACATCCAAGCACATATTCACCTGTTTTTAAAATGCAAACAGCACCAACAGCAAATTTAGAATATGGACTATAGCTTCTACTTCTAGCTAAAACGGCTAATTCAAACTTTTCATCTAAATTATACATCTATTTTTACCTCGTAATTTCAAGTATTGAAAGTATTTCTTCTTGTTTTTTAAACATCACTTGTTCTTCATCATAATTAATATGATCATATCCTAATAAATGTAGTGTTCCATGCGTAACTAAAAAAGCAAATTCTCGCATTACACTATGATTATAGGATTTAGCTTGTTCATATACTTTATCAATCGAAATATAAATATCTCCAAGTTCATATGATAATTCTCTTAATATAGACTCATCTATATTAGCAAATGAAATTACATCTGTTAGGCGATCGATATTTCTGTAATCGCGATTAATTTCATGAATTTTTTCATTATCGACAAGAATAATACTCATAATATGTTCAGAATCTAAACATTCTATTTTTTTTACAGTTCTTAAGATGCTACTAATTACTTTTCGCACGGAAAAATCAAACTTGTTTACATCTCCATATAAATTATAATGAATCATCTTCTACCTCTTCATATCTTTCAATAACTTTAGTAACTAAAGGATGTCTCATAACATCAAATTTACTGAAATGTAAATGTTCAATTCCATTAATTCCCTTAAGAATTTTGGTTGCTTCAAGAAGACCAGATGTTAATCCCTTTTGAAGATCGATTTGTGATAAATCACCTGTAATAATCATTTTTGAATTAAAACCAAGACGTGTAATAAACATTTTCATTTGATTATTTGTTGTATTTTGTGCTTCATCTAAAATTATTACAGCATGATCTAGAGTTCTACCTCGCATATAAGCAAGCGGAGCAATCTCAACAACACCTTTTTCAACTAGTTTATCGACTGTTTCTTTACCCAAAAACTCATTTAATGCATCATATATTGGTACTAAATATGGATCTACTTTTTCTTTTAAATCTCCAGGTAAGAAACCTAACTTTTCACCAGCTTCTACTGCAGGACGAGTGATAATAATCTTTTTTATCTCATTTTTCTTTAATTTTGATACAGCATATGCAACAGCTAAATAAGTTTTACCAGTCCCAGCACTACCAGTAACAAATAGAATACTTGAATTTTCTAGTAGTTCTAAGTATTTTTTTTGCATCAAAGTTTTAGCATAAATTCTTTTTCCATCAGCAGTATGTAAGATTAAAATCTTTTTCTTATAAAAATCAACTATTTCATCGCAACTTGCTTCTAAATTATTACTTAATTTTAATATTTGAATAATATGAACTAAGTCACGATCACTAAAATCAATACCATTAACATTTAATTTACTTACTACTTGTAAAAGCATTTCTGCAACTTCTTTAAAAGTTGTATTATCATCTAAAATAAAATGATTGGGAATATGTGTAATATTGATACCTAATTCTGTATTAATTAAATTTAAAGTTTGATTAACTGGACCAGTCATTCTTTTTTCTAAATCTAAATTATCAAAAGT
>JAZSIL010000052.1:0-5423 GCA_045533785.1 Bacilli bacterium | reverse complement strand
TTATTAAAGCATGATTATGATATTATCTTTTTAGCTGATGCAATTAATATAGTTGATGATATAAAAAGTAGTCTTCCTAATTATAAATTAAATAAAACAAATTATCAGTATGGCATAAATGTTTTATCTAAAGATATTGTTAAGATTACTGATTTTCCATTAAAATCAAATCATAATGAAGTAGATAAAAAATATACGATGGATAAATATAAAGAAAGATTAATTAGTGTTGAATATTTTGATAAGAGGTTTATTGTTGTGAAGGCTCCAAAGCGCAAACCCTATAAACAAATTTATATAGTAAATTTAATTAAAATAATGAAAACAATTAATCCTGATTTAGTTATTGGAAATTTTTGTACTGGATATTTAGAAGATGCGCTTGATAATTCTAATTTTAAATTTACAACTGGTTATATCGCTTTTACATCGTTTGAAAATGCAGGATATATTGATCCTTTAAAAGGAATGAATGAATTTTCGTATGAATCAGAACGTGGTGATAGAGAAAGAATTGACCATGTATTTTCTAAATCTGATAATATTGAAGCTAAATATGTTGATATGCTTTATTATGGTTATGATCATAAAGCCCTTAAAGTAAAATTATAAGAAAGAGAGTAAATGTATGCGTGTATTAATGCCAACTTTAGAACTAAAAGTATTTGGTTTTAGAGAAATTGATATAATTAATTTACAAAAAGTTTTAACATCTGAGTTACTTAGTAATTATATTGAGGTTGAACAAATAGAAGGACAATTATTTGATTTTGGATCTTTTGTGTCTTATGTACTGAGTAATTCAAAATTTCGTCATGCTTTTTTAGATTCATGTTATTTTATTTTAGATGATTTTCCAAATTGTATATTAAATAATATGCCTCTTTTACCGAGTGAGTTTAGTTTTAAAATTAATTTGTTTTTACTTTTAATTGATTCTTTAAATAAATTTAATCGTGTTGATCCTTTATATCTTCAATTTTTAGAAATGGATAAAAGAGCTTATCGAATGACTAATACTTTAGTAGATGCTTTTTTTGAAATGTGTAGATTAAATTTAATTGACATCATTAATGTAGTTAATTTATTTGCAGAAAGTAATACCTTAGAACGTTCGGGTTGGGTTGGAACTAATGTTCCTACTAATCATAAAGAAAGTATTGCGGAACACATGTATGTTATGTATACGATTGCTAATCTTTATTTACCAAACAAGTTAGATCAAATTGGATATGATAAAAATAAAATATTATCTATGATTATGATTCATGATTTAGCTGAAACTTTAACAGGTGACATTCCACATCCAAATAAGTCTAGTGAAGATGATTTAAAAGAAGATTTAGTAGCTAAAGCGTTATGGTGTAATTTATTATATAATGAATCCCCTGCAGCTTGTGAAATATATGAGTTATGGATGGATTGGTTTTTAGATTTAAGTATTAATGCTCATCTTGCACATGATTTTGATGCTATTCAATTAAATTATCAGTTTTTTACATATGCTTGTAAGTATCCTGAAACTTATTCTGATGATAACATTCTTAGATGGACAAGACGTAGACCAAAAACTGATTTAGGAAAGAAGATTTATCAACAAATTATTTTAGATAATCCTAAATTTAAAGAAAGAATTGGTGTAATTAATGGAAAGTAATCAATTGATTTTAGAGAATACAACAATCCATAATAGTAAAATAACTGAGAAATATGTTAAAACTATTAAGAACAATGTTGTTGGAACAATTATTATTTTCGGAATATTTCTATTAATTACAGTAATTATTGCAGCAACAGGGACTACTATTGCATGGGTAGCAGTAGGAATATTAGCATTATGTTTAATTTTTATGACTGTAATGAATTTAAAAGGACTTAAAGCTAGTAAAGAGAGCTTAAGTAGATTTGAAGGTGCAATATACAAATATAAATTTTATACTAACCATTTTGAAATTGAGTATGAGTATAATGGAAAAAAAGACCATGATAGCATTAAATATACACAAGTAAAACAAGTATTACGTAATGATGGACTAATTGCTTTTAATTTAGTCGATCAAACGATTTTATTCATTGATGAAAGTGTATGTTTGGAGCAAGATATGCTAGAAAAAGTTTATAGATTGTTATTAAGCAATTGTCAAGAAACTTTAAAAACTAAGAGAAAGAAGCTTAAGAAAAAATGATAAAAGTATTATTTGTTTGTCATGGTAATATTTGTAGAAGTCCTATGGCAGAGTTTATAATGAAAGATAAAATAAGAAAACTTTCACTAGATAAAGCTTTTTTAGTTGATAGTAGAGCTACTTCAACTGAGGAAATTGGCAATAATATTTATCCAAAAGCAATTAATACTTTAAAAAAACATGGTATTTTTAATGCATCACATACTGCAAAGCAAATTACATTGAAAGATTATAATTATTTTGATTATATTTTTATAATGGATAAAGCTAATTTACGAATGTTAAAATATGTTTTACCAGGTTGTGATTTAAAGAAAGTCTTAATGATTGGTGAAATGTTAGAAAAAGATTTAGAAATTGAAGATCCATGGTATAGTAATAATTTTGAAAAAGTATATAGCCAATTAGATAATGCAATTAAAATATTAATAGAAAAAATTATTCAAGAGGAGTTAATATGAAAAAAGTATTTTTAATTATGTTTTTGATATTAGCAACTTGTTTTATGACTAGTTGTAAGAAAAAAACTAAAACATTCACAGTTACTTTTATGGATGGAGAAGTATTATTAAAAACTGAACAAGTAGAAGAAGGTAAAAATGCAGTTGGACTTACACCTTCAAAAGAAGGTTATACATTTACTGGCTGGAGTGAGTCAATCGAAAATATCACTGCTGATGTTACAGTTTATGCTCAATTTAATATCAATACTTATACAGTAACATTTAAGGATAAAGATAAAGTTTTAAAGACAGAAACTGTTGAACACGGTAAAAATGCAGTTGGACTTACACCTACAAAAGAAGGTTATACATTTACTGGTTGGAATACTAGTATTGAAAATGTAAAAAGTAATATAATTACTTCAGCGGTGTTTAGTATTAACACTTATACAGTAACATTTAAAGATGGAGATGAGGTTTTAAAAACAGAAACTGTTGAACATGGTAAAGATGCAGTTGGACTTACACCTTTAAAAGAAGGTTATACATTTACTGGATGGAGTGCATCTATTTCTAATGTTACAAGTGATATAATAGTAACTGCTAATTATGTTATCAATTCTCATACAGTTACATTTATGGATGGCGAATCTGTTTTAAAAACTGAAAATATTAACTATGGAGATGATTTAAGTTTAGTTGAACTTAATAAAGAAGGTTATATTTTAGAAGGTATATTTGCTGATGAACTATTTAGTGAAACTTATGATGTTAATGCTCCTGTTGTAAGTGATCTTGTTTTATATGTTAAATTTATTAAAACATATACTCTAACTTTATTTATTGAAGGTGAAGAAAATAGTGTTGTTGTTTATGAAAATACTAAAATTGAAGATTTAGAGATTAAAGAAATTGAAGAAAGAAAATTTGTTGGCTGGTATTACGATTCTGAGTATAAGAAATTTGCAGCTATCAAGACTGTTATTAAAGAAAATCTTATTCTTTATGCAAAGTACATTGATACGGTTTATACAGTAACTTTTGAAACAAATGGTGGATATAAAATAAGAAATCAACAATTTAGTTCGGGTAAAACTCCTGAGGAACCAATGTATAATCCAAGTAAATTAGGATATGAATTTAGTCATTGGAGTTTAGATGAAGAAGGTAAAGAAGTTTATAATTTTACACAGATTATTAGGTCAAACTTTACTTTATATGCAAATTATGTTGAATCTGATTATGCTGATCTTTTAGATAATCTTGTTCCTGATGTGATTGATCATGATATTGAACTTCCTACAAGACGTGATTATTTTGAATATAATTGGGACATCAGTGATCCATCTTTATTAAGTTATGGTGGTGTTTACAATCCTGATATAGTTGATAGAGTTATTGGAGTAACTCTAACTATGAATGTTAGTGAAAGTGAAGAAACAATTATGTTTGAAAAAAATGTAACAATTAAAAAATATGAACTAAAGAAGTTAGTTAAAGGCGATATTGTAGTTGGTTATACATCTTCATGGTATTATAGTGGATATAGCGAAGAAGTATTAAATACTGTTGATGTTTTAAATATTAGTTTTGCTTATGTAAATGCTGATGGTACGCTTAATATGAATAGTATTAGTAAATTACTAACTGAAACAGTTGGAGCTGGTCATAGAAATGGTATTCGTGTATGTTTAAGTATTCAAGGTTATGGCGAAGATACTAAGAATTTTAGTGATTGTGCTGCTGATGCAACTTTAAGAGTAAAACTTGCTAAATCAATGGTTGATGCTGTAGTTAAATATCGTCTAGATGGTATTGATATTGACTGGGAATATCCAGGTTCTTATAGTGGTAGACAATTAGTAGAAGATAGACCAAACTATACATTGTTAATTAAAGAAATTAGAAAACAATTAGATGCTGTTAATCCAAATCATTTATTAACTGCTGCAATTCCTGCAGGTCCATGGGGACATGGAAATTTTGAACTTGAAAAATTAGTTAATTATTTTGATTTCATCAATATGATGAGTTATGATTTACAAAGTCCTACAATTGGTACTCACCATGCAGCTTTATACCCTTCTTCAGCAACAACTACAGGTTGTTCAGTATTGGAAACTGTTGAAGCTTGGACAAATAGAGGTGTTCCACTTGATATGATTTGTCTTGGTATTGCTTTCTATGGTAAAGATGTTAAGACTAGAACAACAAAAAATGATGGACTTGCTCAAGGTGCAATAACAGGTGGTACATACAAAAATAGTGCATTCACGATGGCATGTACAAATTATATTGCATTAATTGGTACAACTGTAAATTATAATTTCGATTCTAAAGCTTGTGCGCCTTATATGTTTAATGTGGAAAAAAGATTATTCTATACTTATGAAAATGAATTATCAATTATCTATAAATGTGAATATGCAAAATCAATTGGACTAGGTGGGGTAATGATTTGGGAAATTGGTGAAGATACAACTAATACCCTTATTACTGCAGTTGCACAAGGTATGGATAAAAAGTTATCAGATAAACCTTATATTGTAGGCGGTAATGAAACTTTTAAAGTTGGAGATGAGATTAATATTAAAGCTATTAAAGAAGCTAGTGATACTATTCTTAATGAACAACTTATTTATACATTAAGTGATAATACAATTGCAACTATTGATGGAACAAGTGTAAGTTTCGTTAAATCTGGAACAGTTATTATTACAGCATCTAATAAAGATACTGGATTTGTATATGGAACATTAACAATTACAATTGAATAAAATATGAAAAGGCAATC
>JAZSIL010000096.1:0-4961 GCA_045533785.1 Bacilli bacterium | reverse complement strand
CCGACTTAAAATTTTAAGTTCAACATTTAATGGCTTTATCATTTAAATAACTTCTTAAAAAACCCTTCATCTTTTTTCTTGTTAGTATCCTCATCTAAATAACTAATAGAACTAATATTACCTACAATCCATAGGATTCCTTTTTCAATATCAAGGTGTTGCATTTCTAATTCTTCACCTCTAACTAGTAAAAGTCCAAGGATAGTATCAACAAAAAACTCTGTTTTATTTAAACTTTCTAATTTTTTTACCCCACTTATTTCTAAACGTTTACGATTATTTAATGATATTATTTGTTCCTTAAAATCACTATTCATAATAATTTCCTCCACTTATTAAATAATATGATGAATATGTTTAATTTATTCAAAACTTTATTTTTGCAAGAAAACATATTTTATGATATAATACATAAGAATAAATATTATTAACAATAGGAG
This sequence comes from Bacilli bacterium, assembly GCA_045533785.1. Classification (GTDB taxonomy): domain Bacteria; phylum Bacillota_I; class Bacilli_A; order ML615J-28; family CAG-313; genus UBA1737. The sequence goes on along the minus strand of JAZSIL010000096.1, from coordinate 4,521 downwards.
GCCTTTAAAATGGCAGATGAATTAAAATTAACAGAACAAGAAATGGTACGTCGTGGAAAGATGGAAGACCTTCGTGCAAAAGGACTTGATCCATTTGGACAAAAATTTATAAGAACATCTAACTCAGGAAAAATTAAAGAAGCATACATTGAATGTTCTAAAGAAGAATTAGAAGAAAAGAATGTTGAAGTATCAATTGCTGGACGTATTATGTCTAAACGTCGTCAAGGTAAAATTGGTTTTATGCATATTCAAGATAGAGAAGGTAAAATTCAAATCTTTATGAGAGCTGACTCTGTTTCAGAAGAAGATTATGAATTATTTAAAGTCGCAGATATAGGTGATATTATTGGTATTACAGGGCTTGTTATGAAAACTCAAACAGGAGAACTTTCTGTTAAAGCTACTAAATATACTCACCTTACTAAAGCACTACGTCCGCTTCCTGAAAAATTCCATGGTTTACAAGACCGTGAAGAAGCTCGCCGTCGTCGTTATGTAGATTTAATTATGAACGAAGAACAAAGAAGAATTGCATATCTAAGACCAAGAATTATTCGTGGACTTCAAAAGTATTTAGATGACCTTGGGTATATTGAAGTTGAAACTCCAGTACTTAGCCCAATCCTTGGTGGTGCAAGTGCAAGACCATTTGTTACTCACCATAACACATTAGATATGGATTTCTATCTTCGTATCGCAACTGAACTTCATTTAAAAAGATTACTAGTTGGTGGTATGGAAGCAGTTTATGAAATTGGAAGACTATTTAGAAATGAAGGAATGGACTCAACTCATAACCCTGAATTTACAACAGTTGAAGCATATTTAGCATATGGCGATTTAAGTGATATGATGGATCTTGCTGAAGGATTAATTACTACACTTGCAGAAAAAGTAATCGGAAAAACTGATTTCGTATGGAATGGTCACGAAATTTCATTAAAAGCTCCATTTAAGAGAATTCATATGGTAGATGCAATTAAAGAAGTAACTGGAATAGATTTCTATCATCTTGATACTGAAGCTTGTATTCGCCTTGCTGAAGAACATCATATTGAAGTTCCAGCACATCAAAGAACATATGGTCATATTATTAACTTATTCTTTGAAAAATATGTAGAAGAAACATTAATTCAACCTACAATTCTATATGGACATCCAATTGAAATTTCTCCACTTACTAAGAAAAATCCAAGTGATCCACGTTTTACAGATCGTTTTGAATTATTTATTGGTAAGAAAGAATTCGCAAATGCTTATACAGAATTAAACGATCCAATCGATCAAAGAGAACGTTTTGTAGAACAACTAAAAGAACGTGATTTAGGTAATGATGAAGCTAACGACATGGATATCGACTTCCTAGAAGCTCTAGAATACGGTATGCCACCTGCAGGTGGAATCGGAATTGGTATTGACAGACTTGTAATGCTACTTACAGAATGTGATACTATTAGAGAAGTTTTATTATTCCCTCATATGAGAAATAAAGTAGAAAACTAAATTAAAAATTAAAAGTTATAACTAAAAAAGTTATAACTTTTTTCTTATAGAATATTTACAAGTATATAATATTATGTTATATTATATGTGTAAATGAGTTTTTAAAGAAATTTTTGTTTGAGATTTGAACTATGTCTCCTTAATTATAAGTTTTGATTCTTAAATATATGTCAATTTTTAAAACTTCCTTACTTTATTGTTATATATTAAAATTTTAAAAACTCTTTTTATAAACTAATAAATTCCCTTGTCTTTTTCTGGTTGGACAAGGGAATTTATCATTATTAATAATCAATTTATAAAAATATGATATACTATAGTTAGATATAAGGAGAAAAGAGTTATGGAATTTAAAACTCGTGAAGAATATATATTAGCTCTTGCGGAAGCTTTAAAATATTTAAATCCGAAAGATGCAACTAAAGTACTTAGATTTTATGAAACAAGAATTATTAATGCGATAGAATATGGCGAAAAAGAAGAAGATGTAATTAAAAATCTTCCTGATGTTGAAACTGTTGCAAAAGAAACATATGAATCACATGGTGTAAATTATTTAGCTATGAGAAAAAAATTAATGAAAAGACGTCAACTAATTAATAATATTATTGGCATTATCATTAGCTTCTTTATTGTAGTAGGTTTCTTTGTAATAATGTATTTCTTACTACAATCTATTTTTAATATGTTCGGATTAATTATCAATGTATTTAAAAATAGTAGTGGATTAGATGTTTTTATTACTTCATGTTCAGTTTTATTATATATATTATGTATTATTTTACTAACAATATATGTCATTGATCTATTCTTAATTTTACTTTCTAACTTCTTAGGCCCAGCTATTAAATTAAAAGATGAAGACAAACATCGTAAAATATTTACTTTTACGATTACTGGTTTTATTGAAGATAAATGTAAGCATCAAAAAGTTCAACCAAAATTATTAGTTTCATTTATTGTTTTATTAATAATTTGTGTGTGCGTTAGTTATGCAACAGATGGTTATTTTAAGAAAAGTTTAAATGATACTCCTAGTAATTGTAAAACGATAACTTTTGATGATAATTTTAAAAATATCAATATTAATGGATATAACGGAAATATTCTTTTTAAACCTACTGATACTACAACACTTACACTAGAATATCAATATGAATTTGAACATGATTTAAATATAATAATTGAAAACGAAACCCTAAGTCTTGATTTAGAAATGACTAAAGCATATGATGTATTTAATTTACTTAATGAACCAACACAAAAACTAATATTCTATATTCCTACATCTTATACAAATAAAAATATTACTATTAATATGGATATAAGTGTTATAGATATCACTGATGTATTAAATGTAGAAAAAGTTGATTTAACAGTTGATACAAAAGGAACAATAAGTGTTGTTAATTCAAAAATAACTGACTTAAATGTTTCAGGATACGAAATTAATTTGGCTGTTGCTAAAACAGAAATAACAAATCATTCCAAAATTGAAACTTCTAAAGGGCAAACATTAATCCAACAAGAAAGTTCTCTAAATAATGTTGATATTATTAATAACTCAAGTTATATTAAATTTGAAAATAGTAATATTGAAAACTTAAAACTAGAAAATAATTCTGGAACAATTGAATTTAATAAAATTAATGGTAATTCTTTAGATATTAAATCACGTCAATCTGTTAACACTTATGAAGATTGTGGATATGAATTAATTAATCTTGATGTATCAAATTCTTCTAAACTAACTCTTACAAGATGTTATGCTAAAAATCTAAATATTACTTGTCTTAATTCTCAAGTTTTATTAAATTACACTAAAGGTAATATTGCAGTCAACGCAACAAGTGGAACACTTTATTTATCAGGTGTTGGAGAAAATTATGATTCTTTAAATTCTAAGTATAATGAATTTATCGATTTAACAAATTTAAAAATTAATAACTCTGGTAGTGCTTGCAAAGTTGAAGCTGCAGATTGTAAAATTGCTGATTTAACAGTTAAACAAGAAGGTGGGTTTATTAAAATTAACAAATCTACCATTACAAAAGGTTCTTTAAATATAACAAATGTGGAAACAATGGATTTAATAGATTTATCAGGTAATGAAATTGAATTGTATGTTCACAATATCAAACAAACTTTAATTCTTGATGCAGAACAAAATACAGGTATAAAATATATTATAAAATTAATTGATACTTTATCTGTAGCAAGACTCTTTGCCGATGATAGTGTTGTAACTGTAATAAATGAGGCTGTTGTACCAAATGAATAGTATATTTTGTGGAATGGAAAAACTTTCGTTAGTTGATTTTGATGGTAAATTAGCATGTACGTTATTTACTGGTGGTTGTAACTATAAATGTCCTTTTTGTCATAATGCTCCTTTAATAACACCTAAACCTTTTCTTGATATGGATGATATAATTAAATATTTAACGTCAAGAAAAAAGATGTTAGAAGCAATTGTGATTAGTGGTGGAGAACCAACATTACATAAAGAACTACCTGATGTATTAAAAACATTTAAAGAACTAGGATATATAATAAAACTTGATACAAATGGAACAAATCCTAAAATGTTAAAAGAATTAATTAATAATAAATTAATTGATTATGTGGCGATGGATATAAAATCATCATTTTCTAATTATCATATTGTTACTGGAACTAATAATCCACAATTAGATAATATAAAACAATCAATTAATATTTTAAAAACATCAAATATTGATTATGAGTTTAGAACAACACTTGTAAAAGAGTATCATAGTATAAATGTTATTGATGAAATGAAAACACTTTTGTTAGGTACAAAAAAACTTTTCTTACAAAAGTTTGTACTAAGAGATACTTGTATGGATCAAACATTACATGAAATAGATTATGAAACAGCAAGTAAGTATAAAGAAATTCTAAGTGTTGTAGTAGAAAAAGTAAGTTTAAGAGGATATTAAAAAAGAGTAGCTTTATAGAGCTACTCTTTTTTTATTTAGTATATAAAGGTAC
>JAZSIL010000013.1:0-2694 GCA_045533785.1 Bacilli bacterium | reverse complement strand
ACAATAATCCCTAATATTTTATTTGATTTTTATAAGGATTTAAAGCAATATTTAGCATAAATACTTGGAGAAAAATATGAAAAAGAAGAAAAAAGAAAATTTAAAACCAAATGGATTAGCTTGGTTTATTTATAGAACCTTTTCGGCAATTTTTATGAAATTAAAGTTTAATGTAAAATATGATCGAACTGTGTTTAATAATCGAAATAAAAAAGAAGGGTGTGTAGTATTATATAATCATGCATGTAACTATGATCATTATATTTCTACTGCTTTTTTTAAACGTACAAGAGTTAATTATGTTGTTTCTAATAGATTTATGTTTAATCCTTTAATTAGAATTGTACTTAAGCTAGCTAAAGCAATACATCGTGATCAATTTAAAAATGATACCGCATCTATTCTAAAGATGAAAAGAGTAATTGAACGTGGTGGTGTTATAGCAATAGCTCCTGCTGGTCAAGTAACAATTCATGGGGATATGCCTTACATTAATCCTGTTATTGTAAAACTTCTTAAAATGTGTAAAGCAGATGTTTATACTCTACAAACAAGAGGATCATATTTAGCAGCTCCTAAGTGGGGGATATCTAAAAGAAAGTATCCTATTACTGCTAAATGCGTAAAGACTTTAACTAAAGAAGAAATTAAATCATTAGATACAAATACTTTATATGAAAAAATTATTAATGATTTAAATGTTAATGATAGAATAGATCAGAGAAACAAGAATATTGAAATAAAAGGTAAAAATTTAGCTTGTGGACTTGAAAATATTTTATTTATATGTCCTAAATGTGAGAATAAATATACTTTTGTTTCTAATAACAATTCATTACAATGTAAGTTTTGTAGTAATACAGTTATTTATAATAAATATGGCTTTTTGGAAAAATCAACAAATTCTGATGTTTTATTAGAGAACGAATCACTATGGTGTGAATATCAGAAATGTCAAATTATGGCGCAAATCAGGGCAAAGAATTATCGTTTTGAATCAAATGTATCTTTTTATTCAAATCCAAATAAAGAGTTTAAATTGGAATTTGTAGGTCGAGGTAAGTTGATATTTGAAAATGATTCACTCAAATATATTGGAACTTATCTTGGTAAAGAGATGATAAAAGAATTTAATTTAAATATCCTAACACAATTTCCTTTTTCGCCTAATGTAAGATTTAATATTCCAGATGAAGATGGAATGCTTGAGTTTGTTCCAGAAAATAAAAAAGAAGTGTTTGAATGGGCCACATTTATTGATGCTTATCATACACTATTAAAAGAGGAAAAAGAATATGCCGCTTGTTAAGACAAAAGTTGAAAAGTATAATAGCGATTTAAAAGGAATTATTAGTTGTAATAATAAAGAATATGCCCTTGATAATTTAATAAAAGATGAAGAAGTAGAAATTGAAATTTCTAAAGATGCAAATAAAGTTGTTTTAAAAAGAATTTTAAAAGAGTCTTCTAACCGTATTAAACCAGAATGTGGAATCTATAATAAATGTGGAGGATGTAGTTTACTGCATATTAAATATCAAGAACAGTTAGATATGAAAACTCGTCTTGTTGAAAATTTATTTTTTGAAACATTTAATAAGTATTATAAAGTTTATCCAACACTAGGGATGAAAAATCCGTATCATTACAGAAATAAAAATCAAATAGCTTTTAGAAATGTAAAAGGTGGAAAATCTCGTATTGCAAGTGGATTTTATGAAGCAAACTCTCATAAGTTAGTTGAGTTTGAGACATGTTTGGTTCAAGATGAAATAAGCGATAAAATTGTTGGGATTATTAAAGAACTGATGATTAAAATGAGGTACAATGCTTTTGATGAAGATAAAGGTAATGGACTTATTAGACATATTTTAATAAAAAGAAGTTCCTCTACTAAAGAAGTAATGGTAGTTATTGTAACTGGAAGCGAAATATTTCCTGGATGTCAAAATTTTGTTAAAGCACTTACTTCTAGATGTAAAGATATTACAACTGTAATTCAAAATGTTAATAATAGAAAAACAAGTGCAGTACTTGGTGATAAAGAAAAGATTTTATATGGAAAAGGCTTTATTACAGATATTTTACTTGGAAAAAAATTCAAAATATCATCTAAGTCTTTTTATCAAATTAATTCACAACAATGTGAAGTACTATATACTAAAGCAATTGAACTTGCTAATTTATCAAAAAACGATATTTTATTTGACGCATATTCAGGTGTTGGAACAATTGGCTTAATTGCAAGTGATAAAGTTGCAAAGGTTATTAGTGTTGAACTAGTCAAGGATGCTGTAAGTGATGCTATTCAAAATGCTAAAATGAATAATATTAAAAATGTTCATTTCTTTTGTGATGATGCCTCAAATTTCATGAAAAATATGGCGGTTAAGAAAGAAAAAGTTGATGTCTTAATTATGGATCCACCAAGAAAAGGATCTGATAGTCGTTTCTTAAATGCTACATTAAAATTATCTCCTAAGAAGATTATCTATATTTCATGTGATCCAAGAACACAAGTTGTTGATTTAAAAACACTCCTTGAAAATGGCTATCAAATTACTGCAATTCAACCTGTTGATATGTTCCCTTTTACAAGTCATATTGAAAATATTGTTTGTTTATCTAAAAATAAATAAAAATAATGACAAAATCTAATATTTTTGATGAAGTTTAGACTAAGTCGGATCGTAG
>JAZSIL010000201.1:0-4779 GCA_045533785.1 Bacilli bacterium | reverse complement strand
TTGATTTGGATAAAATGTTATTTTAAATTGATAAAATACTGCATCTACTTCTTGGTCCTTATATAAATATTTTGTTATGGCTTTAAACATAATATCAGAAGTTTCAATGTTTTTATGATTTTTTAGTTGTAGATTTAAAATGTCAGTGCTTGTATAGATATTTAAATATAAAGTTCTAGATGAAGAATTTAAATCTTCATAACATGATACTTTAGATGATTCTATAAATGTAATTTTTTCCTTTTTACAAGAAAATAAACTTAGTAAAGATATTAATAATAAAAAAATTAAATACTTTTTCATACTTAAATGTATTACTCAAATATTTAATTTATGATTATTTTATTTTTATTTAACTGTTATAAGCGGATTTTTGATAATCTCATCTGCAAGTTGAACTAGTTCATCAAAACTTGATACAGAAACTACTTTAGGTTTATATGCTTTTGTACCAATTAATTGTTTTAAATACCATGCAGCATGAGTTCTCATTTCTACAAGTGCAACATGTTCGCCTTTTAAAGTAATTAGTCTTTTGGTGTGATCAAGCATTGTACTAATAATTATTTCTTTAGTAGGTCTTTCGATAATTTTACCTTCTTCAAAATATGCATTTAATTCATCAAAAATCCACGGATTACCACAAGCAGCACGACCAATCATTAATGCATCAACACCAGTGTATTCTTTCATTCTAATTGCTGATTCAATATCTTTAATATCACCATTTCCAATTACTGGTATTGATACTGTTTCTTTAACTGCTTTTATATAATCTAAATTAGCACTTCCTGTATACATATCAGATCTTGTTCTACCATGTATAGCAAGCGCACTAGCTCCAGCTTTTTCAATTAATCTTGCAACCTCTACGCAGTTAATTGATGAGTGATCCCAACCAGTTCTAATTTTAACAGTAATTGGTTTATTAATGTTATCAGTAAGTGTTTTTACAATTGAATAAATCATATCCGGATTTTTCATAAGAGCAGAACCACTTCCAGCACGTACTATTTTTTGTACAGGACATCCCATATTAACATCAATTATATCAGCAAAAGAACGCTTTTCAATCATTTTAGCTGCAGTTAAAATTGTATCAGGACTTGCACCAAATACTTGCATCGAAATTGGGTGTTCATTTTCCCATATTTCAATCATATCAAGTGTTTTATTGTTTTCATATGATAGCCCTTTATCACTTACCATCTCAGCATAAACAAGTCCTGCACCATGTTCTAAGCAAATTGTTCTAAATGCTGATGTAGTTACTCCTGCCATAGGAGCTAATATTAAATTGTTTTTTGTTTCGATATTTCCTATTTTCATAATTAACTCCTACTAAATACTATAAATTTAATTCGTTAATAGAATCTTCTCTTACTATTTTACTAAGAAAAATTAATGCTATTAAATTAGGTATTGCCATAAGCCCATTAAAGATATCAGCAAGATTCCATATTAAATCTACTTTAAGTATTGCACCAAAAAAAACTGACAATACATAAATCAAAACATATATTTTTCTCATTAATTTATTATTATTTGTTAAATAACCAACTGACTTTTCGCCGTAAACACACCAACCGATAATTGATGAGAAAGCAAAAATACATAAACATACGATTAAAAGCATTGAACTAAATGTTTCGTTAAACTTAAGTCCTTCGCGGAATGCAAAATCAGTAATATATAATCCTTCAAAATTAGTTGTCCACGCACCAGTAACAATTACAACGAGTCCAGTGATTAAACAAATAATCATTGTAACAACCATTGCTGCCATTGATATTAATCCTTCATCGGTTGCAGAAGTAGTTTTAGATGTTGCAAGAGCAATCGGTGTTGAACCAAGTCCAGCTTCATTTGCAAAGATACCTTTTTGTGCACCATTAGTAATTGCTCTTAATACAGAATAACCAGTAATACCAGCTATTACACTTCTTGAAGAAAAAGCCATTTCAAAGATTGTTAAAAAAGCATTAGGAACTTTGGTAATATTAAAGATAATTATTAATAAAGATAAACATATATATAGAATTGCCATAAATGGAATAATCTTTTCACATACAATAGATATTCTTTTTAATCCACCAAACAAAACAATGCCACACAAAACCGTAATAATTAATCCAGCAACTAATGCAAGAATTGATACGTCATAATTAAAAATTGTAATATAGTTTTTAGGTTTAAAGATAATATTTAATCCATCAACCATTGCATTACTTTGTGTCATTGTTCCCATTCCCATTACAGCACATAAAGCTGCTAAAAAGGCAAATATTTTTGCAAGAGGAATATATTTTTTTCCCATTCCATATTCGATATAAGCAAAAGGTCCACCAATAACTTCACCACTATCACTAATTTTACGATATTTTATCGCAAGATAACCTTCTGCATATTTTGTAGCAAGGCCAACAACAGCAAAAATAAACATCCAAAATAAACTACCAGCACCACCAAGCGCTAGAGCTGTTGATACACCAATAATATTACCAGTACCAAGTGTTGCAGAAAGCGATATACATAAAGCTTGAAATGTTGATACTTCACCTGTCCCATCGCTTGATGACTTAAGCATTAATTTAAATGCAAGTCCCATTTTCCTAAACTGAATTCCTTTTAAGTTTATTGTTAAAACTATTCCAGTTAAGAATATTAAAATAAGAATTGGTACATACCAATAGTTAATAATGAATCGCATCATTTACCCCTTATAAAATGATTTCACCAACTTTAACACTTTCGCCTTCCATATATATTTCACCATTTTCAATAGTAATTAATAACTTCCCTAATGCTTGATGAACATAAACTTCATTATTAATCAGTCCAAGCATCTTGCTTACAATAACACTACTACAAGATCCTGTACCACAAGCTTTAGTAAATCCTACTCCACGTTCATAAGTAACAAGATTTAAACTTTCTAAATTATCTACTTTAACAAAATTAACATTTGTTTTATTAGGAAAATATTTATGATTAGATATATATGAACCAAGTTCTTCGCTAACATCATCAGTATAAATTACTGTATGAGGAACACCAAAGTTCAGTGAATATACTAGATATTTTTTTTCATTAAATTCTATGAATGTACTATCTAATTTATCAATCATTTTCCCCATTTTTACTTTTACTATAAATGGAGTAATCGATTTAATTTCTAACTGTTTTATACCATCAAGTGTTAAACAATCAAAATTAAGAGTATCAATTAATTTATGATTATAACAATAATAACTAAAACATCTAATTCCATTTCCACACATTTCACCACGTGAACCATCTTGGTTATAAAAGACCATTTCAAGTGGATCTTTTTTTACAACAATTAATCCATCAGCGCCAATACCAGTATAACGATTGCATACTTTTCTAATTAACTCGTGATTATTAATTATACTTAAATCTTCTGTGATTAAAAAGTCATTTCCTAAACCGTGATATTTTTCAAATTTCATATTATGCTTCCTTTTTTCTATTCTTTTTCTCAATAAAATACCAAGGTAAATATGCAACAAAAAACAATGCTACAATAACAAGCCCCATTATAACTACACGCAAAGCAAAATTCTTAGGTAAAAAATCCAAAACAGAAGTTGTATCTTCAGGCATTGCCATGAACAAATAGTTTGCATCATCACCTAAAGTTATATTTGCAATATAGGCAATTACAGCTAGCACAGCCAGACATGCAACAGATTTAAAAATAGCTTTAAACTTAATCTTCATACCATGAACAAATATCATATAAAATAATGCAATATAACCAAGTAAATGTTCACACCAAAATTGATAATATCTAAAACGTGTTGGACCGCAATAAGCTATTACAGTAGGTGTTGCAAGAGCAAACAATGTTCCAGAGAATAACCAAAAATAAGTTATATCAAATAATGTTTGGTTTTTTGTAAGAACAAAATAAGCACTAAAAATTACGCCCCATCCACATACAGTAATAGGTAAATGGTCAGTTGGATCAGGCTTTAAATCAGGAACACCAACAAGTCTCCAGAAATATGACATTTCTGTAATAATCAACGTAAAGCTCATTATTAATCTAAGTTTTTCATCCCATTTAGACTCTCTTAAGAAGTCACGATATCTATAAATCAAATATATAATAATTACAGCTATTAAAATAGGTAATATATGTGCAAGCGAAAAATACTTAAATTCAATTTCATCACCAGCACCAAAAAAATAATGGAAAAACTCTCTCATGCTAATTTCCTCCAAATCTATATATATTATACTACATTATATATTTTTTTAAAAGAAAAAGAAAAAAGATCTATATCTTAAGTCCCCCCACCCACAAGTTACAAAAAGTTTAAGGCTGCTTCAATCACGATCTGACCTGGTTCGCTATGCAACCTTGGATGAAGGTACTTAAGATAAGATCCTATTATATTATACTATAAAAATATCTATAAGTCAAATTTTAAACTACAAGTTTTAAAAAGAAAAAGTAGTTTATAAAACTACTTTTGTTCAAATTTAAAGTTTCTCCATTTACCACTATGATATCTATGAAGTGATTCTGTACATAAGAACCATTTTTCAACTGTTTCATTCTCTGGATAAAATTCCATAAATTCTCCCTTATAGAATGTATAAAATCTTGATAAATCAGTACACATTCCATATGTTGGTACTTCACTAGTATTTAGATGGAAACTAAACGCTTCATTATTACAAGTACCATTATATGTAAGACCTGTATGATCTAAAGTAATTGTTCCTTCACCAACAATAATAGATGTT
>JAZSIL010000085.1:0-7373 GCA_045533785.1 Bacilli bacterium | reverse complement strand
ATTTATGTAATAATTCAGTAATTTTATATAAATTTTTTTTTAATTTACTAATATATAAATCATATTCTTTCTCATATAAATAATTCTTAATACCACTAATTGTAACTAATGGTCCTTCATTTAAATGAATATTAAGAAGTTTTACATTTAAGTCTTTAGTAAATTCTAAATACTTTTCTAAAATTTTAATATATCCATCAACTACTTCATCATAGCTTGCAGCATCAAATTCATCAAAGAAATGAATTGTAAATTCAAGTCCTGAATTAATTAGGTAATTAATTATATCTTTCTTTTTTAATTCTTCACGACAATAACCAAAGTTTAAATTTAATTCAATAAATTCAAATCCTAGTTCTTTAGCCAGTTTTACATTATCTATTAAAGAATCATATTCAAATAAAATTGGCATTCCGAGTTTCATTATTTTATTCCCCCTAAAACTCTAACTCTTAAAACACCATCAATTTCCTTTAAATTATTTATAGCATCACTTTCAATATCACTATCTAAATCCAAAATTGTATATGCAAAACTATCTAAGCTATTATTATACATTCTTGCGATATTGATATTAGAAGCACTTAAGATATTAGTAAATTTACTAATCATACCACTAACATTATAATGATTAATTGTAACACGTTTTGCACTTCTACAAACACCAGCATCAAGTGTAGGGTAATTTACAGAATTATTGATGTTTCCGTTTTCTAAATAATCCATTAATTCTCTAACAGCTTGGATTGCACAATTATTTTCTGATTCTTTAGTAGAACCTCCTAAATGGGGAATTACAATAGTATTATCCATTTTCACTGTAAGTGGATTAGGGAAATCGGTAATATATTTGGCTACTTTATGTTTTTCTAACGCTTCTTTCATAGCTGTATCAGATATAATCGCATCTCTTGCAAAATTAATAATTACAACACCATCTTTCATCTTTGATATCGCTTCTTCATTAATCATATCTTTCGTATCTTCTTTTAATGGTACATGGATAGTAATAACATCTGATAATTCATACAAAGATTCTAGTGTTGTTACGCGTGTGATGTTTTTTGATAGTCCCCATGCGTGTGTAATAGAAATATAAGGGTCATATCCAAATACATTCATCCCCAGTTCAACTGCAGTATTCGCAACAAGACCTCCTATAGCACCAAGTCCAATAATGCCAAGATTTTTCCCTTTTAATTCAAAACCTGCAAATTTACTCTTTTCAAGTTCAACTTTTTCAACAATATTTGGATCATCTTTAATAGATTTGACCCAATTAATACTACCAATAATATCACGTTGGGATAATATCAAGCCAAGAATTGTCATTTCTTTAACACCATTTGCATTTGCACCTGGAGTATTAAAAACTACAATTCCTTCTTTTGCATATTTTTCATAGGGAATTGTGTTAACACCAATACCTGCTCTTGCAATAGCACATACACTTTTGGGCATTTCTACATTATGGATATTTGTAGACCTAATTAGTACTCCATCTGCCTCCTCAAGTGATGTTTCGATATAATCACTTGTAAATAATTTTTTAGCTTCTTCTTTAATAACATTATAACAATTTATCTTATACATTATTTTCTACCTCAAACTTTTTCATAAAATCAACTAAAGCTAAGACTCCATCAAGTGGCATTGCATTATAAATACTTGCACGAAGACCACCTATTACTTTATGACCTTTCAAATTTTCTAAGCCATATTTTTTTGCTTCAGTAACAAACTTTAAATCAAGTTCTGTATTTCCCGTTGTAAATACAACATTCATAAGTGAACGATAATCACTATCAGCTAATGTTTTGTAAAATATAGAATTATCTAAATAATTATATAAGTAATTAGCTTTTTCTATATTTCTTTTTTCTTGTTCTTTTATTCCACCAATTGATAATAAATATTTAAAAACAAGTCCACACATATAAATTGTATAAGTAGGAGGAGTATTATATAAACTATTCTTATCACTATGAATCTTATACTTTAGAATATTAGGTGTATATTCATTACACTGTTCAATTAAATCTTCTCTAATAATAACAATTGTAACCCCAGCTGGTCCAATATTTTTTTGTGCACCAGCAAAAATAACCCCATATTTTGATACATCAATTTCTTCTGATAAAATACATGAGGACATATCACAAACAAGCGGTAATCCTTTAGAATTAGGAACATTTTTAAACTTAGTCCCATAAATGGTATTATTATCACAATAATATAAATAATCACATCCATCTAAATTTAAATCACTACAGTCAGGAATATAAGTAAAATTATCATCTTCAGAACTTGCAACAATTTTTACCTCACCAAATACTTTTGCATCATTAATAGCACGATTACTCCAATGTCCTGAATTAATATAAGCAGCTTTATTTTTAAGTAAATGAAGCGGTACGGCTGAAAACTGAGTAGTTGCTCCACCTTGTAAAAATAATACTTTATAATTGTTTGGAATATTTAACAATTTTCTTAAAGTCTCTTCAGCTTCTAAAATTATATCATTAAATAAGGAGGATCTATGGCTTAACTCCATAACAGACATACCAGAATTTTTATAATTCATTAATTCATCTTTAGCAACTTCTAAAACTTCATCTGGTAACATTGCAGGTCCTGCAGCAAAATTAAATATACGATTATATTTATTCATAACGTCATCTCCTTTATCAAATTTTTCTACTATTATATAACTTATCTTAATTAATTTCAAGAGATAAAGAAAAAAAGAGTGAAAATTCACTCTTTTAAAGTTCAAAATAGTCTAATGCGTTATTAATATATTTATTCCAAAATGATTCATGATGAATTCCTTCTAAATCATGTGCATAACAAACGTTATATTTTTTACTTGACATATACTCATAAGTGTATTTAGTTAAGCTCACAAATTGTTGTTCATATTCAATATTTCCAACTAAAAAATAATATTTATTATTTAAATCTTTTATTTTAGATAGTTCTTCTTTAAAATAAGATTCTTCATATAAACAAAAAGCAGGCGAAAAACAAATCGCAAGTTTAAAAACATTTGAATATTTAACTCCCATATAATAGGCAAATAATCCTCCCATTGAAGAACCACCAATAATTGTATTATTATAATCACTAAGTGTCATAAACATATTATCAATTTCTTTTTTCAAATCATTGACAATAAATTCTTCTAAAGGATTTATTCTAGAGGTTAAGTTTTCATTTAAATCATCAACATTATTCAAATATTGATCATCTGGTAACATTTCTTCAACTCGTCCGATATCAGAATTTGCAGAATCTATACCTACAACAATATAACCATTTAACCCTTTTTCAATTCTATCTTCAATTACTTCATCCATTCCCCATTCACCCATAAATGAAGTATATTTATCAAATAAATTTTTACCATCCATCATGTAAATAACTGGAAATCGCTTTACTCCATCATAATCAGATGGTAAATAAATTCTAATATTACGTAGTTTATCTTCTTTTAAATTATCGATAAATACACTACCAATATATAAAGTTCCCTTTGAAATAGTATTAGGTTCTTTTAAATATTTTTCTAGACTTTTAAATAACACATTTATCACCTTTTAAATAGAAGTGAATATGCATAAACATATTCACTTTCTTTTTACATTCTTTTTCTTCTCCAAGTTTTTGGACTAAATAACATTAACAATGGAAATAATTCTAAACGTCCAGCAATCATTTGAAGCGATAAATAAAACTTAGTAAAGTTTGAAAAATTCCCCATTGTAGAACTTGTAATTTTGCCCAACCCTGGTCCTACATTACTTAAACAAGTAAGTGATCCAGTCAAACAGTCAGTTAAATTATTACCTTCAACAGGATCAAGTGCAATAATTAATGCTCCTAAAATTAAAAGTATTAAATAAACAGACATAAAACTATTAACTGAAGAAATTGTATCTTCTGAAATAGGATTACCATCCATTTTAACAGTTTCAACTTTTCTTGGATTAATCATAGACTTAATTTTTTTAATTGTTGATTTTGCAAGAATTACTATTCTTGAACACTTCATACCACCAGCAGTTGATCCAGCACATGAACCCATAAACATTAAAATAAATAAAACTAATATCGTTAATGCAGGCCACTCCACAAAATTAGTTGTAGTGTATCCAGATGTGGTAACAAAACTAGCAACGTGAAATAATGAATATCTAAATGTTAATTCAAAATTTTGATATTTTGAATAAATACTAACAAACACTAAAATAATACTGCTAATTACGATGCACAAGTACCATTTCAATTCATCATTTTTTAATACATCTTTAAAGTTTCCAATTAAAATAAAATAATATATTGTAAAGTTAATTCCAAAAATGATCATGAATACAGCAATTACATAGTGAGAATATGCAGAATAAAACTCTAAACAAGTATTGTCAATTGCAAATCCACCAGTACCGGCAGTACCAAAAGCATAGATAAAACTTTCATATAAATTCATATCACCAGCCCATAAAAAAGCAATACAAAGAAGTGTTAAAGCGATATAAATTAAATATAAAATTCTAGAACTAGCTTTCATCTTAGTTACAAGACGTCCAACTTGTGGGCCAGGGCTCTCTGCTCTTAAAATATGAACAGCACTACCTTCATCACTTTCTGGAATAATCATTAGAATAAAAACTAAGACTCCCATCCCGCCAATCCAGTGAGCAAAGCTTCGCCAAAACATAATACTATGGCTCATTTCAAGAGCTTTTTCAACAGTAATAGTATTTAATCCTCCCATAGTTGTAGCACCAGTAGTAGTAAACCCTGATGATATTTCAAAAAAAGCATCAAAAGGATTTGGTAAAACACCAGATATAATAAATGGAATACATCCAAATAGTGACATAATTAACCAAGATACACCAACAATGATAAAGCCCTCACGGACCATCATCTTTTTATTCTCAGCTTTTTTTAAGTTAAACAAGATACCTATTGTTAAAAGTAACGCAATAGGAACTAAAAATGCAACATAATTAATAAATTCTTCTTGATAAATAATACATACTATTAAAGGTAAAAACATTAAAAAAGCAAGAAGAATCATTATTTTTCCAATGATATTTCTAACAATTTGATAATTCATAGCTTACTCCAAAATGTCATCTAAATCATCTAACATTTGTGATGTTGTAACAACAATTACAGAATCATTTGCTTCAATTTTAGTCATCCCACTTGGAATAATAACTTCCGAATTACGAATTATTGATGCAATTAAAACATTCTTCTTAATACTTAAATCTTTTAAAAATGTATCTAAAACTTTACTATTTTCTTTTGCAATAAATTCAATTGCTTCAACACGATTATTTACTAGTTTATATAGTTTAACAATGTTACTTCCATGAACATTACTAGTTGCTCTTACATAGCTTATTACACGTGATGCAGTAATCTCTTTTGGAGAAATTACACTAGCTACACCAATTGCTTCAACAAGTCCAGCAAATGATTCCTTATTAACTTTTGTAATAATTTTACCAGTTAATTTTTTTTGTGCATAAAGTGAAATAATAATATTTTCTTCATCTAAATTTGTTAAACACACAATAGCATCACAACTATCAATACCTTCTTCTTCTAGTATTAGTTGATCTGAACCATCACCATGCACAATAGTTGCACCAGGTAAAAGTTCGCTCAACTCTAAACAACGATTATAATCTTTTTCAATAATTTTGACATTATATTTAGCTTTTACTAAAGCATCTACTAGATAAGCAGAAATTTTCCCTCCTCCAATAACTAAAATGTCTTTCATCTTAGTTTCAATTAAACCAAGTTTATTTAAAAATTCCTTAACTACTAAACGATTAGCTGTGATATGAATTTTATCTTTAGCTTGGAAAATAAAGTTCCCTGTTGGAATAAAAACTTCATCTCCACGTTGAACAGCACATACTAAAATCTTAACTTGATATTTTGTTGAAATACCAGCCAGTGTTTGACCAATTAATGGACTATTTTCTGGGATAAATAATTCAACTAAATCAACATTACCATTTGCAAATGTATCAACACGATTTGCTTCAGGAAAATTAATAATATTCAAAATTTCATTAGCAGCTTCTAGTTCAGGGTTAATTATCATTTGAATACCAAGTGCCATTTTCATTTCTTCAATTTGACTATTATACTCATAACTTCTAACACGAGCAATAGTAGCTTTAGCGCCTAATTTTTTAGCAATTAAACATGCAAGCATATTGATTTCATCACGAGATGTTGCTGCAACAACTAAATCAGCTTTATCTACTCTTGCACTTTGTTGAATATCAAGACATGCCCCATTACCACAAATACCACCTATATCATATAAATTAACTAATTCTTCAATTACTTTCGGATTTTTATCAATAACTACTACTTGATGTCCTTCTTTACAAGTATGTTCTGTTATCGCTCTACCTACTTTTCCATCACCGATGACTACTATTTTCATACTTTTTCTCCTAATAATAATCTATAATTATAAAATTTTCGCGCTATTATTATAACACATTTTAGTAAAAAAGTAAAACATAAACGAATAAAAAAAGTAAATTACAAGCTTTATCATCATAAAGTCTTATAATTTACTTTTTATAATTAAATAATTTTATCTTCAATAAAACCATTATAACAATTATTTATAAATTTCTTATTTTTAGTAAACATTTCTAAAATTTCAAAAGTTTCTTCTTTTGTTTCGCCTGTAAAGATAAGTAAAAACCTATTAATTCCCAATTTTTTTAATTTTTCTAAATAATTTATTAGATTTAGGCGATGATTATCTAATATTCTCATAGTACAATCATTTTCTTTTTCTAATAGTAATGGATAAAAGTTTCCAAATTCATCTTTAATCTTATAAGAATGTAGTTTACAAGCATTACAATTTTTATTACTTGCACCTTTTGCTTTACCAACAATGCAATGCTTAGATACCATTAAATCAATTCTACCATAACATATTAGTCCTACATTTAAGTTTTGATTATTTAAATCTAAATCTTTAATTGTATTAAGATCGATTTCTGGTGAAAGATAGCAAGTATTAAGACCTAATTCTTCAATTAATTTTAAAGCATTTTTATTCACAATATTAAAATATGGAGAAATAATTGATTCCTCTGTTAAATTTCCTAAATTGTGTGTAAATAGCGAGTTATTTGAATTAATTCTACCACCATAACCATAATCTAAGCTATGAATATGTTCAATACTAAATTTTTCACATACTTCTTTTTGAATATCAGTTGAAACTATACATTCAATAACTGGATTATTTTTTTCCTTAATTACATTTTTATCTTTAAATAAATATGGTGGGTTAGTCTTATTTATTTTAT
>JAZSIL010000050.1:0-40648 GCA_045533785.1 Bacilli bacterium | reverse complement strand
GTTATGGAAGTTTTAGTTGGAGGAATAAGAGGTATTGGAAATTCAATTTTACCTATGATAATTTCAATATTAGGTGTTGTATTTTTAGTTTCATAAAATTGTTCAACTTGATTAATATAAGTATAATTACCATTACTACTAATCAATAATAAATCATTATCATTTAATTTTAAAGATTCATAAAGTAAAGTTACTGTTGTGGTTTTCCCACATGTTCCAGTTACACCTATTTTATATCCGTTATTAATATTATAAAATGCTTTTAATGCTTGATAATAAAATTTTTTTACATCTTTTACGTAGATTACTAATACATCTAAATGATCAATATAATTTTCAGATACTATTACTTTAATGTTATGATTAATCGCATCAGTTAAATACTCTTTATTGATATTAAAATATAACGTATTTTCATGACACTTTCTAGAATCACTCGTTACATTTAAAATATTAATATCTACGCTTTCATTAATTTTAATATTTAATTTATTTAATAAATCTTTTAACTTCATCACTAATACCTCTTATATTAAAAGTATATGATATTTGTATAAAAAAATAACGACCAAATTTAAAACAATTAGATCGTTATTAATAAAGTTAAAAGAATTTTATAAGTTCCTCTGCAAATAAATTACCTAGTTTAATTTGACTTAATGAATCATAGTGCGCAATATCTGGAGCTTCAGACGGTTCATTTGAACAAGATAGCCCATATGAATTTGTATCAATTAAAATGTTTAAATCAGATAGACTTGAAACTTCTTTTTTAGATTCATTAACAAAATTATAGTACACCCAAAAAACAGGATTATTAGCTATACATGCATCAATAAATGCAATACCATCATTTGATGCGTAATTTGAAAAATTTTTACGAATATCATTGATAAAGTTTTTTAAATTATTTTTATAATTTTTTGCATGTTTTATAGAAAATGAGTCTGATTCACCTTGCATCCAACAAACACCTTCAATATTAATGTCATAATTTTTGTAATCTAAATACATTAAACTATTTTCAACATATTCTACAAATTGTTTATATAATTTACCTGTTTTACCTATGCTTGATGGAGATAACCATTGATTGTATAAATTAGTTCCTCCCCATGCCCACTTTATAATGAAAAATAACTCATCAGGAAATTCAGCATGTAATTTTTCTGCAATGCCAAGTTCAGGTCCAAAATATCCTCCAGATTCTCCTTGTTTAGTACTACATCTAACAAAACCATTAGAAATATTTGTGTTTGAAGCAAAATAATTGATATACACATTATCATATCCAGTTTCATATTCTAAATATTTTTCTTGACTAACATTTATTTTTAAATAATCATCTCTACTACAACCAGATGCATTAGATTGACCTGCAAGAATAACTATTCTAGCTCTTTTTCCATTACCATAAGGTAAAGAATCATTAAAACTATTAATAATTGCATCGTATTTATATGTTTTAATACTAAATGTTAATACAAATAAAATTAGTAAATTTACAACATAAATTATAGTCAATAAAATAATCTTATTTTTTTTCATCTTTAGCTCCTCTAAGTATAGATATAATATAACATAAATTTATGTATTTTGTGTAGCATTTGACTACTCACCTGTATAAATTATTATACTTCCTCCTTCAATTATTCTTTCCCCTGGTGCAGGTACTTGAGATATAATTGTATCGCCACTACCTTCAATAATATAATTATATTTATCAGTATATGGTAATTTTTTAACACTTATTCCAATATAATCATCTACTAAATAAACTTTTTTATCAATATACCATCTAGCATCAAGAGGAATTCCATCACTAGTAGGCTTTATATTTAAAACTTGAAAACTTTCCTGTAAAGCTTCTTTTACAATTGGAGCACAAACAACTCCACCATACTGAATTGTGTTTTTAGGATTAGTTATTGCAAGATAAATCATTATCTCAGGATCATTCATTGGAGCAATCCCCATAAATGATAAAATATATTTACCTTGAACATATGAACCATTCTCCGCAATTTGCGCTGTACCTGTTTTACCTCCAACTCTATAACCATCAATAAAAGCACCACGTGCGGTACCACGAGCACATACACTTTCTAAGGCATATTTTACTTTTTCTGAAGTTTCAATGCTTATTACTTTTCTTATAAATTCTGGTTCTTTTTGAATTAAAATTTCATCATTTTTTATTATTTTAGATAAAATATACGGTTTATTTAAATTTCCACCATTAACTGCTGCTGATGCAGCATTTACAAGTTGAATTGCTGTGACAGCATTTCCTTGACCAAAACTTGCCGTAGCAAGTTCAACATTACCAATTTTTTCTTCATTAAATAGTATTCCAGAAGATTCTCCAAGTAAATCAATACCTGTTTTACTACCTAATCCAAATGCTTTAATATATTTAAATAACTTATCTTTCCCAAGCCTCATTCCAATTGTCATAAAACCAGGATTACATGAATTTTCGATTACTTGTAAAAATGTTTCTGTACCATGACCACCAGCTTTCCAATCTCTTATCCTTACACCATCAATTACTAAAGCTCCAGGATCATGATATATTTCATCCATTTTAAACACTCCTTCTTCAAGTCCTGCTGCATATGTTATTATTTTTTGGACACTACCTGGTTCATAACTTTTCCAAATAGGAAGATTTCTATTATACACATCTACAGAGTAATCTTGATATTTTTCAGGATTAAAAGTAGGACGACTAGCCATCCCTAAAACTTCAGATGTTTTAGGATTAACTGCAATCATTATTGCTTCATCATAATTATATTTTACAAAAGCGTTATCAAGTAACCTTTCTAGAATCATTTGAATATTTAAATCAATTGTTAAATATACATCAGCCCCTGATACAGCACTATTATAATAACTTGTTAAATCACTAATTAAATTTCCATGGGCATCAGTATAAATATTTAATCCTCCACTTCCACCTTTTAGATAACTATCATAAATATATTCAATTCCTGTTATTCCTTGATTATCACTGCCAACTACACCGATAATAGGAGCTAAAACATTTTGATATGGGTAACTTCTTTTACTATCACTTACAACATAAATACCTTTAATATTTTTATTGATAATTTCAATTGCTTTATCGACACTAATGTATCTACCAGCTGGTTTAATAATTTCAACAGATACTTTTTTATTTAAATGTTTTATTATTTCTTCTTTTTTTACATCTAAAACTTTTGCTAAAAAATTAGCAGTTTCATCTTTATTTTCTATTTGTTTAGGAATACAAATAACTGTTGGTGAAAGATAACTACCTACAATTAATTTTCCGTTTCGATCATAGATATTCCCTCTTACTCCTTTAGTAGGTGCAGTTCTAGTCCATAAATCAAGTGCTAAATTATAATAATCATTTCCCTTCACAATTTTTATATACGAAAGTCTAATCATTATCATCATAAAACCGATTAAAACAATTATGTATACAGCAATTATGCGTTTTGATTTTAACAATCGATATTGTTTCATTTTTATCACCATTATTATTTATTTTAAAAATAATTCTTTTATTACAATTATTGAACAAAATAAAGTAATTTGATATAATATTTATGTAAAAAGGAGAAAACATTTATGTTATATACAATTAAAAATGATTATTTAGAAGTACAAATTTCTGATAATGGTGCTGAAATAAAATCAATTAAATATTTAAACAAAGATTATTTACATAATAGTGATCCAAAATTTTGGGGTAGAAGCGCTCCACTTCTTTGGCCTAATATCGGTACAATAAAAAATGGTACAGCTTCAATTGATGGTATTAACTACCCAATGAAAAAACATGGTTTTTTAAGAGACACTTTATGTCAAGTAGTAAATAACTACGAAAATAAAATTACTTTTACTGTTTCAGCTGATGAAAATACTCTTAAACTTTATCCATATGACTTTAAAATTTTAATTACGTATGAATTATTAGAACAAACTATTCATAGTAGTTTAGAATTTATTAATAATTCAAATACTTCGATGCCATTTAATCTAGGATTACACCCAGCATTTAAAGTTCCTCTAGATGAGAATGAAAAATTTGAGGATTATAAAATAATCTTTGATGTTCCTGGTACATATGAGATTCCTACTGTAAATTTATCAGATGGAACAATAGATTACAATAAACGATGCCGCACTTTTACTAACTTAAAAGAATTACCATTAAACTACAGTGATTATGATTTTGACGCATTAGTATTTGAAAATATTAAATCACATCAAATTACTCTTACAAATAAAGATGAATCACATGGCGTAGTATTTAACTTTGATGATTTCCCAATGCTAGGTATCTGGACACCAAACCATATCAAGTCTCCATTTATTTGCTTAGAACCTTGGATTGGATGTGCTGATGCTCCAACATCTAATGGTGATTTTAAATCAAAAAGAGATTTGATTTATGTAGAACCTAATACTTCTAAAACTATTAATTATTCAATTAAATTCTTCTAAAATAAAAAGCTATTACAGACATACACAAGGTATGCAAGTAATAGCTTATTTTTTTATAATTTTTCAATTCCACGCATTTTAGCAGAATGACTACGATTATTTTCATCAAGTTCTTTTTCACTTGGTAAAATAACTTTATTATTTACAAGTTTATATTCCACTTTCATATAATCAGGTACAAAAGGAAGTCCTTTTGGAATATCAAGTGTTGTAAATTTTTTAAACATTTGTTTTACAATTCTATCTTCTAATGATTGGAATGTAATCACAACAACTCGTCCACCTGTATTAAGTAATTTCACAGCATCTTCTAAACTGTTCTTTAGGACATCAAGTTCACCATTTACTTCAATACGAAGGGCTTGGAAGGTTTGTTTAGCTGGATGACCAGCTTTTCTTAAAACAGATGCTGGAAGTGATCTTTTAATTACTTCAACAAGTTCAAAAGTTGTTTCAATCGGTTTAACAGATCTTGCTTTAACAATTCCTCTTGCAATACTAGGAGCAAACTTTTCTTCACCATATTCATATAATATTCTTTTTAAATCATTTTCGGAATAGTTATTAATAACATCATAAGCAGATAATGATGCATTTTGATCCATTCTCATATCTAAAGGGCCATCAAAGCGATAACTAAATCCACGTTCTGGAATATCAAATTGAAAACTAGATACACCCAAATCATATATTACTCCATCTACATGTTCAATTCCATGTTCTAATAAAGCAAATTTAATATTAGAAAAATTTGCATTTATAATCGTATAATTATTTTCAAATCCTTGTAAACGAACTTTAGCTTTTGAAATTGCATAATCATCTTGATCAAAAGTAAACAAATGACCAGTTGTTAATTTTTTTACAATTTCTAATGAATGTCCGCCACCACCTAATGTACAATCAACATAAATCCCATTAGGTTTAATATTTAACATTTCAATGCTTTCATTTAATAATACTGAATAGTGCTTATAGTTATCCATTTCAAGCCTCCAATTTTTTTATAAAAAAAACGCATCCACTGATGCGCTTTTGACAGGATTTCTCCCAAACGAATCATTAAAACCCTAATTATTCGTTATCTTTGTTTTCTTTTTGTTTGATTTCTTTAACTTGTTTTCCGTTGTAGAATCCACATTCAGGACAAACACGATGACTTAATTTTAATTCACCACAGTTTGAACAAACTACCATTCCAGGAACTTCTAGTTTGTAATGTGTACGACGTTTTAATTTACGAGTCTTAGAAACACGACGTTGTTGAGCAATTGCACCCATTTTCTAGTACCTCTTTCTAAATTTCTTCATCATCTTCTTGACGACCATCAGAATAAGAGATTACATAATCATCATCATCTAATTCGATTTCGTCATCTAATGAAATACCTCTTTCTTTTAATACTTCATATGCATCAGGACGCGTTACATTGATGGGTTTATCAATAATAATATTCGACCAAACCATTTGATAAGTATCAATCGTATTTTTTTCGATTAAGATATATTCATCATTAGGAGTTGTAGAATAAATTTCATCATAGTCTTCTTCAAATAAATAATCAACAGGATCAAGTGTCAAAGCACATTGCAAAACAAGTTTTACAGAAACTTTGTAGATAAATTGATAAGTTTCATCATCTAATCTATTTATACTACCAGTTATATTTACTGGACCAATTTCATAGATGTCTTCTACATTTTCAATTTCAGCACTTAAATCTAATGTTTCCTCAAAATGATATGGGAATTTATTGATTTTTAATAATTGTTGTAAAGACCATTTCATAAAATCACCACACTACCTGATATATTATACCATAACTTATCCTAAAACTCAAGTAGAACGAATTATTTTTTTCTACAACATATTAAAAAGATTATCATTGACACCATTTTTCATAATTTCTCTAACAATATTATCTTCTTGCGCTCTATCAATAGGCTTACCTGCAAGTTTAGATACATCCCTAATAACATTACGAATATTGTCTTCATTGGATAAATCCATACTTTTAACTTTTTCTACTAATTCAAAAACAGCTTCTGGTTGAATATTATTATCAGAAATAAATTGCAACGCTTTATTAAAATTCATAATCTCACCTCACATAATAATATGTAAATAAAATAATAATATTCTAATAAAACAAGACTCCAAACTTATGTTTGGAGTCTTTAATTTTTATTTATTAAGCAATAGTACCAGGAATAATTGTAGATAATGTAACAGTCTTAGTTGAAGATCCATCTTTATAAGATAGTGTATAAGTTTGACAAGTTGAATAAGTTGGTAAACTTGTTACTCTACCTTTAGAATCAATATATTTACTTGTAGAACTTAAAGTAGGAGCAGCACCAGCTGAACCATATGCCTTGAAGTAAGCCATTTGTTGAATAACCATTTCTCTAAATACATGCCAAATTTCATTTTCATTTAATAATAATGGTTGAGGACAATCTTTTCCTGAGAAGAAATGATGACCTACAAGACGTTGAATTGGTAAATTAAATTGAATTAATAACTTAGCACAAAGTTGAGCAGTATATTGCCATGTTAACCAAAGGTCTGAACCTTCTCTAACAGATGTTTCCATACCAATAGAGTTACAGTTACCACCTAATGAAGAAATATATTTATAAGATGAATTATAGTAATGTCCACCTAAATACCAAGTAGATCCACTTAATTTAACACCTAAACCTAATGAATTTAATCTAGTATAACCAGTTGTATTTTTAACTGAAGTTTTTATACCTTTTATATAGAAATATCCATCAGACCCTAGTGTAACATCTGTTGTATAAACATTAGTGCCAAGTTTAGCAGTTGTAAGACCAGTTGAAGTCCAAGTCATTGTCTTAGATGTCCCTGCATGCCATGCACCATAAGCAGTATTTTGACAATACCAAACACCGTCATTACCTACACTATAATGCCATGAAGCACCTGTACCATTTGTATTACAAGTCTTATTATAAGATGCTAAATTTGAACCACCTTTTTTAGAATATGTAGCAGAATAAGGCATGTCAGCAGCATAGTGAACACAAACAAAGTCAACACCACCAGTACCTGAACCAGTTAAAGTTGATTTATTAGAAGGACTAGATAGATAGAAATTTTTATGTTCAGTATATGTAGTGAATAATAAATTAGAAACACTACCAATAGCATCATAATAATATGCAGGAGTACCAGCACCAATACCTAAATCATTTCTAATAAAGATACTTTCATTATTACTATCTAGTAATACTTGAAGCATTGAACTAGCACCATCAGCAACTACAGTTACATAATATATAAATGAAATACTAGGTGCATCATTTGCATAAACTACGATTTCAGCAAGACCAACAGCATTACCAGTAACGTTACCTTCAGCATCTACTTCTGCAATACTAGGATTGTTAGATTTCCAAGAAACTGCGATATTACTTCCTGAAACAAATTTGTAATTTAATTTAATAGAACTACCTACTTCAACCCATGAATTATCTTTAAATGATCCAACTAGGGTATCATCAAATACATATTTAGCTGTTAAAGTAATAGTTTCAACGCCAGCTAAATCTTTATATGTTGAATATAAATTATCATTTGCATCATACCAACCAGCAAATTTATAACCATCTTTTACAGGAGTTACAAACTTAACATCACTATTAATAGTTTGAGTAATAGAATCATTAGCAATAGTTCCTTTATAGAATGATAAAGTAACTAAATTAGTAGATGAAGCAGCAGTAAATGATTTGTTAAAGAATACGATATCACCTTTTGCAAGTTTAGAAACATCAAAATTATCATCATAAGTACCTGAATATGAATCACTTACAGTAATAATATAATCAGTACCTTCAGGTTTTGCGCTTACACCACTAGTTTGAGTACCTAAAACATAATATAATCCATTATATGAATTTTGTGCAATATAAATACGTTTTGCACCTTGAGGATTAAATGATGTACCAACAGGATAAATAAATGTATTATCTGCATATAAATTCCAGAAATTACCATTGTAATTACTAATAATAAGTGATCCAGCAGGAGAACCCTTAGTCTTAATAAGTTCTTCTGTTATACCACCATTATAATCAAATGTGACTTCAGCATTAATATTAGAAGTTGAATTCCATTTAGCAACAAGTGTAATGGCAGGAATACCACGTAAGTCTTCAACAGAATCAATTAAATTATCATTAGTATCATACCAGCCACCAAATTTATAATCAACTCTAATAGGAGTTGGAAGTACTGAACTTTCAGTAACAGTTGCAACAACATTATAATTAGATACACTATTACTATAGAATGTAGCAGTTACTAAATTAGATGACGAAGCAGTTGTAAAGTCTTTATCAAATAATACAACATTACCTACTGCAACTTTTGATCTATCAAAGTTGCTAGTATATGAACCAGTATAACCAGTTGAGATAACAATAACATATTCTGTTCCAGCAGGAATAGTTGAATCAGCAGCTAGTTTATCAATGAAATGAGTTACTTCATATAAACCAGTTGAAGCATTTTTAGCGATACAATATCTATATGAATAATTTGAATTATAAACATTATCAGCCTTATAAATGAAGATATTTTCTTTCATTAACGTTGCATAATTAGCATTATCATTATAAACGCTTAAAACTAAACTTGATAAATTAGTTCCATTAGCTTTATATACTTCTTCTGAAATTGCACCATTATAATCAAATGTAACTTCAGCATTAATTTCTTCATTAACGATATCGCCCCATTGAGCAGTATAAGTTATATCACCAGGATTTGACATATAACCAGGATATTCTTTTATAATACTTCCATCAACACTTGATTTCCAACCAGCAAATTCTTCTAATCCATTAGTAGGAACTGGAAGAGTTTCAGGTTTTTTCATAACTGTAGAATATTTTGTTAGTGAATCTAAACTATTATAGACTTGAGCAACTTGTTTACCACTTGCTAAAGCTGTAGTATTTAAATAAACATATTGACCAACAACGAAATTAGTTGTAATATTTTCTGCTGAGTTAGCAAGAGCATGAGTCCAAGTAGCACCAGCTGCTGCTTCAGTTAAAGTCTTAGTGGCAGCATCTACTGCGATTACTTCAAATAAGCCTAGTGTAGCATTATAATTTAAAATAACCTTATATTGGTAACGAAGCGTAGATGCAGTAGTAGATGGAGCTAAATATGTAATATCAGCAGCATAGTTTACAGCTTTTTCTACTTCAATTTCAAAATCTCCTGGAATATTAGTTGTAGTTGGATTAAAACTACCACCATTTGCATCAAAAGTAACATTAACATTTACATAAGTTTGAGTTTCTGTTTTTGCATAGAATACTTTATCACCATATGAACCAGTTTCGATCATTTCAATTGGATTTCCAGTGAATTCAGCATTATCATACCATCCTAAGAAATCATACCCTTCAATAATTGGAGTAGGTAAATAAATATCTTCTTCAATATTATAAGCTAATTCTAATTCTTTTAACTCAGTTGAACCAAGCATAAATTTGGCAGTATATTGTACAGCAGAATATTGTGGAACAATTAATTTATTTTCGCTAGAAATAGTAATAACTTTTAAAGGTTCTGATTCATCTACAGAATAACCTTCAAATACATAACCATCTTTTTCTATTTCAGGTAAAACTACTTCTTCATTTACCTTAACGAATTCAGGGGAAAATGCGATAATTTTGTTATTATATTCACTAATTTTAGCAAATAGATGTGAATCTGTAAAACCAACTGATGGATAATCATTAATATCCTCAGTACCAGCTTTAAAGAAATTATATAAACTTCTAGATAGGTGTTTAAATTGATATAAATCACTATATTCTTTACCATTACTTAATAAAGTATAAGTACCAGTATCAGAAATTACAGCATTCATTTGTAATTTAGGGTGAACACCTGTGGCAGTTTCTGCAAGGAAAAATTGTAATAGCCAACCCCATTTAGCACTAGTAACAGCATCAGTTTTAAAGAAAGCATAAGCATTAGTACCAGAACAATCTTTATCAGTATCAGCTGTTAAAGGTTTATTACCAGCAATTGCACTAGTATTAAATGTATTATAATTAAATTCTGTCCAGGTAGTACCGAATTTAGCATTCCAATCTTTTACAAATTCTTTTTCTAAATTTGCAGGATTAACTTCATATTTTGCAGAAGCAAAGCTGATAAGACCATCAAATCCAACATATTGCGATTTGTAGTTTTCATCAACATAATTAACAATATTATTTACAAAACTACCTTCAGTAGTTCCATATGCAGAAAGCGCAACTTCAGCAAGATTTCTAACTACTGTATTAGTTGAATAATAATAACTATTACCAACTTTTACATAAGCTCTTACACTAATATCAGTAGTTGCTGCAGATTTTGGAAAATTAACCATTGTAACACTCATAACAGGTTCTTCTGTAGTAACACCTTCTACAACTTGATTCATAGCATCTTTATTCTCAATAGTTAAGTTTAAAACTTCACCTTGTGCAAGTAAAAAGCCATAAACATTATTATTATCATGATTTTTAACATTTGCTACCCATTTTAAACCATTTAAATTATCAGTTCTAATTTGGACACCATCAATTAACTCTACAGTAGTTTGTGTATCAGCTTTAATTAATGAAAAGCCAACAAAAATAAAAGTTAAAACCACTAATAAACTTAATAATACTTTTTTCACTTTAAATACCTCCTAATTAAAAAAATCCGATTCATTTTCATCAGCCCATGGAAATTGTATTACTACACTACCACCTGCACTTTGAATTTCCGAATCAAAACTTATAATTTTAATAGAAGGAACATCATAATTTTTATTCATAATATTCTCCTTATAAATTAATTACTTATATATTATATCATATTTTTATAAAAATTGTTTTTTTTTTACTTAATAAATATTACATTTTAGTTTTTTCAACATTTAATAAGAGATAAATTAAATAATATTTTCTTTTATTATCAAATTTTTTTTGTATTTTATTTATAATTTTATAAAAAAAAGGAATGAAATATCAAGTATCATTCCTTTTTTAATTTTATAATCTAAGATAAAACATTTTAAGCCAAATTAAATATTTTATTTAGAACCTGGTATAGTAGCAAAGTAAGTTACAGAATTAGCAGCTCCAGTAGTTTTATGTGTTAAAGTAACAGTATAACTAACTACTGTGTCATCTTCTGGAACTTTAATTACTCTACCATTATTTGAAATAAATTCGTTATTATTCGATACAAATGTAATATTATAATCACTAAACTTTGTTAATAATTCATATTCATACTTGACAAGATCCATAAATTCCCACCAAATTTCCATATTATTTTCTAATAATGGTTGAGGACAATCTTTAGCTGTATAAGCATGATGTGGTCTAATTCTTTCAAAACCAAGATTATTTTCATAACAAAGTTTAGCAACTAGTTTAGCAGTTAATTGCCAAGTATACCATAAATCCGAACCCTTATCAACACAAGATTCAATACCAATTGAATTAAGGTTTCCACCAGATCCACAAATACGGCCTTCATGAACTTGACTATAGCACCACCAAGTAGTACCCATATAATATTCACCATTTTCAACTTTTACTGGAAATCCCCAATCATTAAAGAATGATTCTGGAGAACGATTGGAGAAACTATATGCATAACTTGATTTTGAACTAATTGTTCCATCTGAATTAAATACGTGATCTGTATTTCTACTGTTATAATTCCATGTTGAAGGTAATTTTATTGAAGTCTTTTTACCATTAATTTCAAAATAAAAGTCATCTGATGCAGTCCACTTGATTTTTAATAAATCACCACCATCATATTTAACACCTGTTTTATTCCAAGTAAAATATCCTACTTGATTAACTGAAGCACCATCTCCTGCATGCCATGCTCCTTTATCATGAGTTAAAGCTTGATAAACACCATCATTTCCAGTTGTATAATGAATTGAAGTATTATTTTCGGATGCAAAATATTGAGCATTTGCTCTAGCATCAGCACCTACACTCATATTACCAGTATAGTGAACTGTAATAAATTCTAATGATCTTAATGTGTCAAAGTCATCAACATCAGTAGTAGCATAAGTTTTATCAATATTTAATGGTTGGTTATATAAAATTTTACTAACACTTCCATAAACATTTGTATAATAAACTGGAGTTCCCGCACCAATACCTAAATTATCGCGATTAAATACTGTATTATTATGAGCATCAGAAATAATACTAAAAAGATCACTAAGGCCTGCAGAAACAACAGAAATTTCAATGCTTAAATTTACATGAGGATCACCAGAATCATAAACATAAATAGTAGCAGTTCCTTCTTTAACACCTGTAACTAGACCATTTTGATCAACTGTTGCAACACTTGTATTTTTACTTTCCCATACAAAATTACCAATTAATTCACCTAAAATTTTAGCATTTAATTGAATAGAATTACCAACTTCAGTAAATGGATCAGTATCGTATGTAACAATAATTGAACTTGACCACTTAGCATAATAAGTAATTTCACCTATATTAGTATAATAACCAGGATAACTAGTAACAGCATCACCAGTTAATGATTCATTTGTATACCAACCTTTAAATGTATAACCTTGTTTAAATGGTTTAGGTAAAGTACAAGGATCAGTATAAACATAGCTTAAAGGTAGTGTATTAGCAGAATTAAACGCTGCTTGAACTGTAGCACTAGAATAATCAGCAGTGATGAAGTTTGCATTTTGAGAATACTTTGCTTGAGCAACCCAACCACGAAGTTCATAGGCTATCGAGTAAATATAATTTCCATTAGCGGCATTTAATTCAGATTGTGATGAGTAATTATAGAAGTTTGTAAAAGCATTTTTATTTGCACCACCGGCTACACCAGCAATATAATTTACAAGCCAAGTCCATTTTTCTTTATAATTTGAATTATATAAGAATAATGAAGCGTCAGAAATTTCTCCCCATGATCCTAATGCATAGAATGTTTCAGGAGTATGAGATTTATTTCTTGCAGTATTATAATCTTTTAGGAAATCAGCTATCGCAGCATCAACAGACTCATAATTTACAAATGCTCCACCATTAGTATCAAAGTTAACAGTAACATCTTTTAAATTTGATTCCCACTGAGCAGTATAAGTAATATCACCAGGATTAGATGAGTAAGCAGGGAATTCAGTTACAATTGAGCCATCAACACTTGATTTCCAACCACCAAAACTATAATCACTATTTGCATGAATTGGTGTAGGTAATTCTTCTTTTTCAATTAAAGTTTTAGTTAAAGATTTAGTTAATTCACTAGCATCAATGACATTAACAGTAATCGAACATGATGATGAAGATGCAGCAGGAACATTTTCAAGAATAACATATTTTCCAATAGTACTTGCATCATTATAAAGTGCAGTTAATGCAGTTTTAGATGTAGCATCAGTCAATGAACCATGCCATATAATAGAAAGATTATAATCAGTAACTGAAGTTGCTCCATAACCCTTAGAAACAATTTCATAAATACCACTAATTGAAGTTTCTTTTAGTAGTAAATGATACCAATATGAATAAGTACCGGTATGTAAACTAGCATCATACCCCGTACTTGATGCTCTAGTCAAATATCTAGTTAAAGTTGCTTGTTTTAAAATAGTAGCATTTTCTAAAGTTGTTGCAGCATCCCAACATCCACCATTTGGATTTAATGTAACATTAACACTAACATTAGATGTTTCTTCTAATTTTGCATAAACAACTACATCTTCACAAGAACCCGCATATATTATATCAATTTCAGTACCCTCTTCAAATGTAGAGGTTGTGTACCATCCTTTGAATACATAACCTGACTTTTCATATTCAGGTAAAATTAAATCACTAGATTCAATATTATAAGTTAATGCGAAATTTGTTAAATTAGTAGCACCATCATAGAATGATACAGTATAATTAATAGCTTTATAATTACTAGTTAGAAAATAATTAGTATTAGCATCTAAAGAAAATTCGCTACCATCTGCATATTCAACTGAATTATAGACCCAATTAGATGAATAACCAGTTTTATTATTTGGGACTGGTAAATTAACAATTGCATTTTTTTCAACTAAAGTTGAGTATTTATAATTTGCATAAATAGTATTATTATAATTTCTTACTAATGCTAATTTTTCTGGATAATTACCAAAGTTATAACTTCCCCAACCAGAACTTTGATATTCACCTGTCATAAAACTCATGACAAATGAACATAAATGACCACTGTAATACCAATTTGCTGTATCTTCAACATTATTAATTATTGCTTCTGCTTGTGATTTTGCAAAACCATGACCGGTACCATTAGATAATTCATTAATTATATAATTTAATAACCAACCCCATTTTGCATACATAGCTTCATTTTGGAAAAACTCTTTTAACTTAGAATTTGCCCAAGATGTTTGAGAACTTGTTTTAGCAGACTTATACCATGTAGAACTAGATCCACCAGTAAAAGTTGTTGCAGCATCTAACGAAGTTGAAAATAAAGTATTCCAGTCATCAATAAATTCTTCAGCAAGAACTACATGGTTAGTTTCATATAATGCATTATCATAATATAATGAGCCTTGAGCATCGGTAAATGTTTTCTTATAATTTTCACCTACATATTCAGCAACTGCATTTACAAAATCACCATCAATAGTGTTTTTAGCATAAACTGCAACTTCTGCAAGATTTCTAACAACTACATTTGAATATGAATAATTTTCACCATCATAAACATATGCAACAACACTAATATCTTGATTAGCAGCTTTCTTAGGGAAGTTAACCATTGTAGCAGACATAACTGGTTCTTCTAAAGTAACACCTTCTACAACTTGTTTAACTACACCTTCTGATGCAACTGTAACTTCAGCTAAATCACCTTGTGCAAATAAGAAACCATATTCATTGCCTTCAGCGTAGTTTTCTACATTTGCAACCCATTTTAAACCATTGTTCCCATCAGTTCTAATTTGTACACCGTCTTCTAATGAAACGGTAGTTGTAACATCAGCTTTAACAAGCACTACACTTAATGATAGAACCATGAAAACAGTTAATAAACTTAAAACTATTTTTTTCATAATTTAATTTCCTCCTATGCGAAGAATTCTGATTCGCCATCTTCTACCCAAGGGAAGTCGATTACAACGCTTCCACCAGCAGTTAGCACTTCAGATTCATAGTTAATAATTTCGATAGAAGGAGTTTCATAGCTTTTATTCATTATATTTTCTCCTTTAAAAAAATTACTCATTTATTATAACATTATTTTAAAAATATTGCAAAAATACGATAAAAAAAGATGAATAAAGTTCAAATTTTCCCTTTATTCATCTTTTAATGATCTTTTCATAAGTTGATTTATTGCAGTTTTAACAGGTTTTTTATTATACAAAACATCATATACCGCATCAATGATTGGTGTTTCTAAATTATTAACTCTAGCATATTGATACGCAGCAACAACAGTTCTTGCACCTTCAACGACCATTGTCATAGAAGCAATAGTCTCTTCAAGATTTTTTCCTGTTGCAAGGCGATAACCTGCTTGGAAATTTCTTGAATGTTTACTTGTAGTTGTTACTACTAAATCACCTAGTCCAGTTAAACCATAAATTGTTTCTTCATTTGCACCATAAGAGATAACAAATCTTCTCATCTCAACAAGTGCCCTTGAAATTAGTCCAGCTTTAGCATTATCTCCAAGTCCAATACCAAATAACATGCCAGATGCT
The DNA here is from genome assembly GCA_045533785.1 of Bacilli bacterium. Taxonomy (GTDB): domain Bacteria; phylum Bacillota_I; class Bacilli_A; order ML615J-28; family CAG-313; genus UBA1737. The sequence continues at coordinate 24,332 of JAZSIL010000050.1, read as the reverse complement.
ATTGCATAAATATTCTTTAAGGCACCACAAAGTTCAGCACCTATTAAATCATAACTTGTATAGACTCTAAAATATTTACTATTATTAAATAATGATTGAACAACTTTTGCTGCTTTTTTGTTATTACTTACAGCACAAATAGTTGTAAGCAATTGATTAATTACTTCTTCGGCATGTGAAGGACCAGTTAAAGCAACAAAATCATCTATTAATTCATTATTAATTTCTTGATATACAATTTCTGATACTCTTAAGAAAGTATCTGGTTCTAAACCTTTACTTGCGTTAACGAATAAACATTTATGTGTTAAATAATTATTCATCGACTGTAATACACTTCTAATGACCTTAGTAGGTACTGCAAGAACAATAACATTTGAATTTTTTAAAGCTTCTTCTAAATTAACTGTAGCGCTTACATTAAGTGGTAGTGTTCCAACAGGTAATTTACTTTTGTTTGTATGATATAGATTTATTTCATTTACTACTTCAAGTGTACGATCATAAATTATAACATCATGACCATTATCACCTAAAATCCTAGCTAGAGCACTTCCCCAACTTCCGCCACCAATTACAGTAACTTGCATTTAGTCCTCTTTCTTTCTTAAAATAAATTTAATCGGAGTCCCTTCAAAGTTAAATGCTTCTCTTAATTTATTTTCCAAATATCTTTGATAAGAGAAATGTAAATAATTAGGATCATTTACAAATAACACAAATGAAGGAGGATTTTTTTCTACTTGTGACGCATAATAAATTTTTAAACGGTCGCCATTAAAAAATGGCGCTTGTTGAATTAAAGTAGCATCAAGTAGAACATCATTTAAAACATTAGTCGCAACACGTCTTGTATAATTTTGATAAACAATTTTAATTTGTTCAAATACAGTATGAACTCTTTGATTTTTTAATGCCGATACAAATACAATTGGAGCATAATCTAAGAACACAAAATGTGATTTGATTTTCTTAATCCATTCTTGCATTGATTTATCATTTTTTTCAACTGCATCCCATTTATTAACAACAATAATAACAGCTTTATTAGCATCCATTGCATAACCTGCAACACGTTTATCTTGTTCTTCTATTTCTTTAGTTGCATCAAGAAGTAATAATACAACACTTGATCTTTCAATAGCTTTAATAGCTCTTAAGAAACTATATTTTTCTGCATTCTCATAAATTTTACCAGTTTTTCTAATTCCAGCTGTATCAATTACAACATAATTAGCACCATCTCTAGTAAACGGAGTATCTATTGCATCACGAGTAGTTCCAGCTATATCACTAACAATTACTCTTTCAGTTCCTAAGATTGCATTAGTAAGCGAACTCTTACCAACGTTTGGTTGACCAATTAAACAAAACTCAATTGTGTCAACATATTTTTTACTTTTCTTGTCTGGTAATAACTCAACTATTTTATCTAATAAATCACCAATACCAATACCGTGAAGTGTACTTATCGCAAATACTTCTTCTACCCCAAAATTATAAAATTCATAGATATTATCCATGAATTTTAAGTCGTCTATTTTATTTGCAGCCACGATAACAGGTTTTTTAGATTTATGAAGAATAGTCATTACATCGCTATCTTCTTTTGTAATTCCTACACGTCCATCACAGACGAAGACAATTACATCTGCTTCGTCAATAGCTAGTTCAGCTTGCGCTCTAATTTCAAACATAAATGGAACATCGGAAAGTTCGATTCCACCAGTATCAATTATCGCAAATTGCTGATCTAGCCATTCACATTTAGCATATAAGCGATCACGAGTAACTCCACTTGCATCATCTGTTATAGCAAGTTTATCACCAGCTAAACGATTGAATAGACTTGATTTTCCTACATTAGGACGTCCAACAATCGCAACTGTTCCGTGTCTCATATTAAATTTTCCTATTCTTTATTATTTTTTTAATGCATCACCAAGAAGATCACCAATTGTGCTTCCAGTGTTTTCTTGTTCTTGTTCTTTCATATAAGAATCAAAAGTTTCTCTTTCTTTAGCAACTTCAACTGCTTTAACAGAAACAACAAGTTTTGCACGATTTGGATCACATTCTAATACCATAGCAGTAACTTTACTTCCAGCAGCAAATTCATCAGTTACATTTGTAACACGTTTTGAACTTGAAACTTCATTAACAGGTAAGAAACCAGTAACAGTTTTATAAGTTACTTCAGCACCGCGTTCAACATCACGAACAACTTCAACTTCAATAAGTTCACCTTTACGAAGTTTAATACCATTCCAAGCATTTTCAACAGTTTCACGATGTGATAAACTAACTCTAAATTTCTTATCATCAATGTTCATTACTTTAACTAAAATTTTGTCGCCTTCATTAACAACGCCATCATATTTTTCATTTACTAACCAAGAGTATTCCATTTTAGGCATTAAACCAGAATATTCAGGAGTAAGTTCAATAATTAAACCAGCAGGAATAATCTTTTTAACTGTACCTTCGAATACATCACCAACATGATATTTTTCTTTCAATACTTCCCAAGGATGAGTAGTTAAAGCTTTCATTGAAAGACCAATTTTTTCATCTTCAATCTTAATAACTTTAACAGTAACTTTTTTACCTACTGATAAAACTTTCTTAACGTCACGAACAGGGAAATGATCAATTTCAGATGCATGTAATAAACCACTAACTAAACCTAGTTTAACAATTGCACCATAAGCAAGAATTGAAACAACTTCACCTTCAACAACTTGACCAACTTCTAAAGCACCATAAGCTGCTTCTTTAGCAAGTCTCTTTTGTTTCTTTTCTGCAGCAATTTGGCTAACAGAAATGAAATGACGTTCTTCATTAACATATAATACGATAACAGGAATTTCTTCACCTTTTAATTGTTTTAAAGCTTCTTCACTAAGTGATGAATGTTTATAAGATAAGAATAATTTAGTATTATTGTAAGTAAGTTCAGCACCATTTTTAGTAGTTCTTAAAACTTTAGCCATAATTACTTCATCAGCTTCTTTGATAGCATGGAATGCAGCAATTTTTTCTTGTAATGCTTTTTCTTTTGCTTCAGCTTGTTCTTTTTCATAAGCAAGTTTTGTAGAAAGATATAAAACTACAACATTAGGGTTTTTCTTATCTTTACCAATAGACTTAACTTGAGCAGTATATTCTGCACCTTCAGAGTATTCTAAGTATAATTTACCTGGTACTTCTAGTAAATCATTTGCATAGATTACAGCCTTAACTCCTTCTTCGATTTCTAAATAAATTGCATTACTGTTTACACCAGTAACTGTACCTGTAACAGTTTGTCCTACATAGTACTTTTCGTTTTTTTCGCTCATTTTAATTAAGCCCCTTTCATTCACTAATTTAATAATTTCACTAACTACCTCATCGATTGTCATATTTGATGAATCGACAACGATAGCGTCCTCAGCACATTTTAGAGGACTGATTTTTCGCGTTGAATCTTTATGATCTCTAGTTTCTATTTCAAGCATAGTTTCTTCCAATGACTTGAATATTCCACTTTGTTCGCGCTCAAGCATTCTTCGTTTAGCACGACATTCAACGGATGCAACTAAGTAGATTTTAAGCTCTGCATTTGGAAGTACGACAGTACCAATGTCTCGTCCATCCATGATAACACTCTTAGAATCACTTATTTTACGTTGATATTCAACTAAAAATTCTCTAACCACACCTATTTTAGATGGAGTAGAAACGTTTTCTGTTACTTCAACAGTTCTTATAGATTCTGAAACATCTTCACCATCCATAATAAAACGACCATTGCAAATATCAAGAACAGTTGTCTTTAAAAACTCATATGCGTTTTCATCTTCCATATCAACACCTAATCGAAGTGCTTTTAAGGTTACAGCACGATACATTGCTCCAGTGTCAATATATTCGATATTTAATTTTTTTGCAATAATTTTTGCAATAGTACTTTTCCCAGCACCAGCTGGACCGTCAATAGCAATTTTAAACATTTTTAGTCACCTCAACTCGTTTAGTATATCATAATTTTCTTTTTTTATCAAGAAAGTTATTCTAAAATAAATTTTATTCTGTTCTAAGTGCTACAACAGGATCTTTTTTAGCAGCCATTCGTGATGGGAAGATACCTGCAATTAAAGTAAGTCCAACACTTAATACAATTAATAAGTATCCATACCATGGTAAAACTGCTGTTAAAGATTGAATATTTGTAACACTACGTGCAATCCAACTAATAGGGAAGCATAAAAGAACTGTAGCGCCAATACCAATTACACCAGCAAATAAACCAATGATCATTGTTTCAGCATTAAATACACGCGATACATCTTTCTTAGATGCACCTACAGCACGTAAAATACCAATTTCTTTTGTTCTTTCAAGAACAGAAATATAAGTAATAATTCCAATCATAATTGAAGAAACAACTAATGAAATTGATACAAAACAAATTAATACAACAGAAATAGCAGTAATAATATCTGAAACAGATGACATTAACATCGCAACCATATCAGTGTATTCAATTTTATCTTCTTCAGCAACACCATTATTATAATCAGTTATCATGTTAGCAATTATTTCTTTATTTTCAAAATCAATTGGATAAATATTAATAAAATCTGGATCTTTAGTTTGTTTGTAACCTAAATCTTTTAAAAGATCTACTTTTGTTTTATCAGAAATTTTATCAGGCATATGATTCAAATAGAAATATACAAAATCATCTTCAGTAGAATTTGCTAAATACTCATCAAATGCTTTTGCAACTTTAGCAGCTTTATCAGCATTAGAACTCATACCACTATATTGTGCATAAAGTTTTTCAGCATTCTCATTTAAGGCATTGTCAAATGCAACATTAAATTCATTAATGCTCATTGTTTTTAAAACACCTAAAGCAGTTTCAATTGACATTCCTGTTTTTTGTGACCAATTGCTCGCAACAAAACTATAATTAATTTGTTGTTTCATAATCGTTTGTTGCTCAATTGGAAGTTGTGAAACATCTTTATATAAATTTGATAACAACATCATTTTCATTGTTTGTAATTCTTCTACGGATGGTGTAGCATAAATTTCCTCAATTATCTTTAGTGCTTTTTCTTCTTGTTGTTTAATAATCATTTGCTCAACAGTTTCAATTATGATATCAATTAATTCTTCTTTTGTATAACCACTTAACATATCTTTTATTAATTCTTCACTATAACCAAGTTCAGTAGCATATTGTGTTGTAATATGATTAATAATGTCTTCAGCTGTTTTATTTTCATATTGTTTTAACAAACCATCAATAGTAGCATCAATAAAAGATTTTTTAGGCGTAGATAAAATTTGTTGATATAATTTTACTTTTTCATTATTTGTAAGACCATTTACATATTCTTTAAATGTTGCAATTTGTTCTTCTCTAGTTAGTTCTTCAGTTTCTTCTAAAACAAAAGGAAGTCCCGAAATGATATTATACTCATCATTACTTAGTTGTTGTTTAATCATATCAGTATTATTTAGAGTTTCTATATAATAATTTGTTAAAGCACTTGTATAACATAAAGAACCACTTAAGAATGCTGATGTTGCATCTTCACTTGGTTTAACAATACCTGAAATTTTTAAATCTAAACCTTTATTAATAACTGAATTAAGTAATGCTTGATTACTAGAAATATCAACCCATAATTTAGTGGTATCATCAAATTGATAATAATCAGTTGGTAAAATCATTTTTAAACTAATGTTACAAATATCTTCATAACTCCATGATTTACCTTCATATGCATCCCAACCATTATCTTCTTTGCCCATCATCGCCGCCATTGTTGCGTTGATCATTGTTTGTTTATCAACTAATCCAAGTGAGTATAGAGTTACATCAGAAATCTCATTACTCTCGTTTAAAACAAGTAAAATTTCGTTCTTTTCTTTAGGCCAAGTTCCGTGAACTAAATCATATTGACTTTCGATTAAATTACTAATTTCACCTGTTTTAGGATCTGTTAATAACTCTTGCCATACAGTCATTCCACCAGAAGATTCCATCATTGAAGAAATTCCCATCGACATTGAACCACCAGCAAATACACCATTCATTAAATCCATAAAATCTGCTTTAGCATATTCACCATTTGGATCGGTTGAATAAATATTTAGTTTAACATTATAACCATATTGAATAGCAGTTGTATAATCACTTAACTCTTCATTATGTTCATCTAAATATACTTTGAACTTTTCAAGATTATTAGTAGACACTTCAGCATTAAGCATTGCCTTCATCATCTTGTACATTACTGGGTTACCATAAACAGCAGTACGATCTTCTTTAGCAATTCCATCAGCTGGTTCTTCAGCATCTACTCCCATCAGTGAACTAATTAGGGCACTTATGTTTGTAGATTCTTTTTCAATTTGAATTGGGAATGATGATAAAGTTTCTTGTTGAACATTATCAATATAATTATTTACTCCCGTAGAAATAGACAAAATTAGTGCAATACCAATAATACCAATACTACCTGCAATCGCTGTAAGAATTGTTCTACCTTTTTTAGTAAGTAAGTTATTAAAAGATAAAGTAAGTGCTGTCCATAAAGACATTGATTTATTTTTAGCAATTTTTTTAGGAGTATTAGTGACTTCTGTTTCTTTATAAATAGGAGTATAAGGATTAGAATCATCAATAATTTTTCCATCTAATAATTTTACAATACGATTCGCATAAGTATCTGCAAGTTCAGGATTATGAGTAACCATAATTACTAATTTATCTTTAGCAACTTCTTTTAAGATTTCCATAATTTGAATACTTGTTTCTGAATCAAGCGCGCCAGTAGGTTCATCAGCAAGTAAAATATCTGGATTATTAACAAGAGCTCTTGCAATAGCAACACGCTGCATTTGACCACCAGACATTTGATTAGGTTTCTTATAAATTTGATCTGCAAGTCCTACTTTAGTAAGCGCTTCAATTGCACGATTTCTTCTTTCTGTTTTAGATACACCTGATAAAGTAAGTGCTAATTCAACATTTGAAAGTACATTTTGATGAGGAATCAAATTGTAGCTTTGGAATACAAAACCAATTGAATGATTACGATACGCATCCCAATTAGCATCTTTATATTCTTTAGTTGAAATTCCATTAATTATTAAGTCGCCTTCTGTATATTTATCTAGGCCACCAATAATATTAAGTAATGTAGTTTTACCACATCCAGATTGTCCAAGAATAGCTACGAATTCAGACTTTCTAAAAGCAATATTAATTTCTCTTAATGCTGTTAAAGTATTATTCCCCGTAGGATATTCTTTGACAATATTTTTAAGTTCTAACATATTTAAACCCTCCATTAAAGTTTAATATTATTATAATTTGCAATTATTAACTTATTATAAACTAAATCACCATTTTTTTCAATATCTTTACATTAATTATATGCAAAAAAAGATAATAGAAAAAATTTCTATTATCTAAATAAATTTTCGTTAATTATTTGTTGGCATAGGAATGCCTTCTTTATCATATTTCCATTCACCTTGTAAATAAACTGTATAATTATCTTTATTCCAATTTGAATTCCAAGTATCTGGAATTTTTGTTAACTCACAGTAAATTGTTATTGAAGAATTTGACGATAATTGATTAAAAATATTTTTTCCCATATTAACAACATTTGATGGAATAACGATATAAGTTAAGTTAATACATCCCGAAAATGCATAATCACCAATCGTAGTAACACTATCAGGAATATTAATTTCAGTCATACAACAACCAGAAAATGCATGACTTCCAATTGTAATTAAATTATTTGGTAAAACAAAATTTTTAATATAATAACAACTACTAAAAGCATAATCGCCTATTTCAGTTGCTTTAGTTATTATAACTTCTTCTAATGTCTTAGGTACACATTCATAATTATCATCATAATTGTATGCACCAAAAATGTAACCAAAATGTTTATAATAACTACCAGAACCAATAAAAGGTAATGTTATACTTTCTAAACTAGAACACTTTAAAAATACTCCTTTACTAATTTCTGTAACACTATCTGGAATAATTATTTTAGTTAAACTACTACATTTTACAAATGCTTCTTCCGAAATCTTTTTAATGCTAATTGGAATATTAATATTTTTAAGAGCAGTGCAATAAACAAATACCTCTTCAGCAAAACTTTCTATTGAGCTATTTTCTTCAAATGTTACCGTATTTAAATTAGTACAAAAAGCAAATGCATTCTTTCCAATACTTTTAACACTGCTTGGAATAACAATATCAGTTATTTGATTAGATTTAATTTCAGTATACTCATCTTCATAAAAATCATTATACTCATACAAATAATTAGCAAATGCAAATTCTCCAATTGATGTTACACCATTAGGAATTTCTAATTCTTTTAAACTATAACAACAAGAAAAAGCATAGTCTCCAATACTTTCAATTGTATTTGGCAATGAAATACTAGTAACATTACTAAAACCAAAAAATTGATTATTTCCTATTTTCGATATTGATTCTGGAATAACAATCTTTGTTACTTCTTGCAAAACATTATTATCCAATAATTGAAAGTTTTCTGCATATTCCATAGGATTAGAATCGATATTTACATTACACCAATCCTCTATTGTACCATAGAAATATACATTTTCTAAACTAGTACAATCATAAAATGCCCCATTTTGTATAGCTGTTATATTATTACCATTATTAAATGTTACATTTTGTAAACTTGTGCAATGACTAAATAGATGAGCACTAATAACAGAAATATTTTCAGGTATAATAATACTTTCTAAAGAATAACAATCTTGAAATACCATATATCCAATTTCTTTAAGTGATTGAGGTAAAATAACACTTCTTAAACTTTCACAACGATAAAAAACTTGATCTTGAATCGTAGTTACTCCTTCTGGAATAACAATACTTACTAAATCTCTACATACTCTAAAAGCATTATAATCAATTAATTCTAATTCGCTATTTTCTTCAAAAGTAACTGTTTTTAATCCAGAATAACTAAAAGCATCAACACCAATAGTTTTTAGAGAATTAGGAATAATAATACTTGTTAATCCACAGCCCATAAAAGCATCTCTATTTATTGCTTCTAAAGTACTTTCTTCTTCGAATATAACAGTTTTTAAATTACCACAACTATAAAAAGAAGCTTCATCAATTAACTTAATACTTTTAGGAATATTAACACCGATTAAAGAATAATTATTTGCAAAAGCCTGATTTTTAATAATTTCAACAGGTTTATCTTTATATAATAAAGGAATATTAATAATAGTATCAGTACAACTACCAATCCCACTTAAAATATAATAAGATTCATCATCAGATAATGTATATTCTAATCCTTGAGAATACTCATCATCTACTATTCCTTGTTCTTCTCCACATTCGCATTTACCATTTACAAAGGAATGTTCATGAGGAGGGATAGTATCTGATTCTTTTTCACCACATTCACATTCACCATTTACAAAGGAATGTTCATGAGGAGGGGTAATATCTGATTCTTTTTTGCCACAGTCACAAACTCCGTCAATAAAGTTATGTGTGTGAGTAATGTTTGAAGAATCACAAGATATTAAGCAAACTATGCAGAAAATAAAAAAGAAAATTTTAAAACTTTTATTCATTAGGCACCTCTTATACTTTTTTTATTCCAATATATCATATTTTTTTTATTTTCATAGTGTTTAAACTTAAAAAAGTGATAATATTTCGTTCAAAACATTATCACTTTTATTTTTTAGATTAAATCATTATCATTTCTTGAGATAACAATACGCTCTGGTTTCATCTTATCATCAGTAACAAAACGTTTACCATTATCAGCAATTGCAATTCTTAAGATTGTATAATCAATATCAACTTTACCTTCATTACAGAAAATCCAACAAGCTAAACTTGATTTAGCATTAACGCCATGAATTACATCCATATGAATAGCACTATGCATATTAGATTTAACAACTTTTAAGTACATCTTACCAACATGGTTTTTCTTGCCCTTAAGAATTTCATCAGGTCTCATACGCTTGATGTTACCTCTATTTGTAAGAAGTAAGATAATATCTTTTTCAGAAACATATTTAGCACCAACAACATAATCTTTAGGACGACTCTTAAGTTCAATTGATTTAACACCAAATGATGATGGCTCAATAATACTAATTTCTTTAGCATCATAACGATTCATGTAACCGTCATGAGTTGCGATAACAACCTCAGCATCCTCGCCAGTAATTACATCGACACTAACTACTTCATCACCTTCACGAAGTTTAGTTGCCATTAATGTCTTAGAATAACGATTTACTTTAAGACTTGATAATTTCATACGTTTAATTAATCCACTCTTAGTAGCTAGTAAAACATATTTTTCTTCATCAAAGTCAGCAACAGGGAATGAGAAAATAACTTTTTCATTAGGTTCCATTGAAATTAATGTACTTACGTGATATCCTAAATCTTTATGTTTAGATTCTGGAATCTTATGAATAGGTAAGAAAATATAGTTACCTAAATTTGTAAATTGAAGTAATACATCAACTGTTGTTACCGAATAAATATCTGTTAAAACATCACCATCTTTAAGTTTAGTTTGTTCTCCTTCACCAAGAGTACCAAATGCACGCATTGAAATACGTTTTAAATAACCATCATGAGTGATTAATAACATTACATCTTCTTTAGTAATAACATCTTCAGTCTTAACTTCTAAATCAGAAATTTCATCTTCAATTTGCGTTAAACGTGGTGTATCAATAACTTCTTTAGTATGTAATAATTCTTCAACAATTGCATTATTTAAAGCACTATTACTTGATAAAATTGATTTTAATTTTCTAACTTCTTGATCAAGTTCTTTTGATTCTTGTTTTAATGCAAAAATATCTGTATTAGTTAAACGATAAAGTTGTAACATTACAATAGCTTCAGCTTGAATTTCTGTAAATCCATATTTAGAAATAATATTTTCTTTAGCATCAGCTTTATTTTTTGAATTCTTAATTGTTGTAATAACAGCATCAAGAATTGAAACCATTGCAATTAAACCTGCTACAATTTCTTGACGTTTTAATGCACGTTCTAAATCGTAATTGCATTTATTACGCATTACTTCTTTTTGATGATCAATATAAGCATCGATAAAATCAATAAGTCCCATATAACATGGCTTACCTCTTACAATGGCAACCATGTTAAAGTTATAGTTAACTTGAAGTTCAGTAGCCTTAAATAGGAAGTTAAGAATATATTCAGGATTAACATCTCGACGAACATCAATAACAATGCGTAGCCCTGATCTATCAGTTTCGTCACGAATCATTTTAACGCCATCAACATTTTTAGCTTGAATTTGATCGCTCATTCTCTTCAATAATTGAGCTTTATTAACATTGTATGGAATTTCAGTAATAATAATTCTAGGATCAGCTTTTGATGTATCAATAAATGTTTTAGCTTTTACAATTACTTTACCACGACCAGTTGTATAAGCTTGTTTTAATCCATCAATTCCTTGCATAATACCACCAGTAGGGAAATCCGGACCTTTAACAATATTAAGTAATTCTTCTAATGTACATTTACGATTTTTCATACGGTAAATTACCGCATCAATACATTCACCTGGATTATGTGGTGGAATTTCAGTTGCATAACCTGCCGAAATACCACTTGCACCATTAACTAAAAGATTAGGAAATTTAGCAGGTAAAACGATAGGTTCTAATTCTTCATCATCAAAGTTAGGCACAAAGCCAACCGTACGCTTGTTAATATCTTCTAGAATCATTTCAGAATTCTTACTCATTCTTGCTTCAGTATAACGCATTGCAGCAGCTGGGTCACCATCAATACTACCATTGTTACCATGCATATCAATAAGTGGAAGTCTAATCTTAAAGTCTTGACCCATTCTTACCATCGCATCATATACTGCAACATCGCCATGTGGATGATATTTACCAATAACGTCACCTACAATACGAGCACTTTTCTTAAAAGGTTTATTTGAGTATAAACCTAACTTATACATTGCAAAAAGAATTCTTCTTTGAACTGGCTTTAAACCATCTCTTGCATCAGGTAAAGCACGATCTTGGATAACATATTTAGAGAATCTACCAAATCTATCACCCATAATATTTTCAAAATTCTCTTGAATAATGTTTTCTTCAATAAAATCTGTAATTTTTTTCGATACTTTACTCATCTGCTAATAAGTCCTCCAATATAAAACTATCTTCTGCATCAAAGACAACATTATCTTCAATCCATTCACGACGAGGTTCAACATCATCTCCCATTAGAACCATCATTCTATCTTCTGCAAGTTCTTCTTCAGAAATCATAACTCTAATTAAAGTACGTTTTCCAGGACACATTGTTGTTTCCCAAAGTTGTTCAGCATTCATTTCACCTAAACCTTTATAACGTTGAATAATTACATTTCTTTGATTACCAACTTTCATTCTAAGTTCATCATCAGTCCATGCATATTCAACCATATTTTTATATGAAATTTTATATAGAGGTGGTGTTGCAATATAAACTTTACCAGCTTCAATTAAACCTTTCATATATCTAAAGAAGAAAGTTAAAAGTAAAGTTTGAATGTGAGCACCATCGGTATCGGCATCGGTCATAATTATAACCTTATCATAATTAGATTTAGAAGCGTCAAAATCAGAACCAACACTTGCACCAATTGCATTAATGATTGATAATAATTCTTCATTTTTAAATACTTCTTCTAATTTAACAGTAGCAGTATTTAATACTTTACCACGAAGTGGTAAGATTGCTTGGAATGTTCTATCTCGCCCTTGTTTTGCAGAACCTCCAGCTGAGTCCCCTTCGACTAAGAATAGCTCATTACGACTAGGATCTTTATATTGCGCAGGAGTAAGTTTTCCGATAAGGTTAGCAGGTTTTGAAGATTTAATTTGTTTTACCATTCTTTCTTCATCACGAGCAATTCTTGCCTTTTCACGAGCACGAGCAGCGCTTAAAGCTTTTTGAATTAAGCTTTCAGAAATCTTACCATTTTCGGCCATAAAGTTTTTCATTTGTTCATACACAACAGATTCAACAGCTTGTTTAGCTTCAGGTGTACCTAGTTTTGCTTTCGTTTGTCCTTCAAATTGTAAAAGTGCTTCAGGAATACGAATTGATACAACAGCTACAATCCCTTCACGAACATCACAACCTTCTAAATTCGCATCTTTATCTTTTAATGCTCCAACCATTCTAGCATGTTCATTAAATGCTCTAGTAATACCACTTCTAAAACCGACTTCATGTGTACCACCATCACGAGTACGAATATTATTAACAAATGATAATACATTTTCATTATATGATTTAGCGCAATATTGTAACGAAATTTCAACATGGATTGCATTAACTTCGCCTCTAGTTTCAAATGGAACATCACCAACAAAGAAAGTAGGTTCATTAATAGGTTGTTTATCTTTAGTCATTGTTGATACAAATTCTTTAATACCATTATCATACATGAATTCTTCATACTTTTCAGAACCTTCTCGCTTATCTTCTAAAGTAATTTTTAATCCTTTAATTAAGAAAGCCGATTCTTTCATTCTTTGAGCAATTTGTTTATAGTCAAAGTTTGTTGAAGAAAAAATTTTTGCATCTGGTTTAAAATGAATAGTTGTACCAGTTTTTCTTGTATCACCTAAGTTTTTAGGTTTTTCAATTGTTTTACCACCATTACGATAAGTTTGTTGGAAAATCTTACCATCACGATAAATAGTAACAGTTAAGTATTCACTTAGAGCATTAACTACAGATGAACCTACACCATGTAGCCCCCCTGAAACTTTATAACCACCACTTGCATCAAATTTACCACCAGCATGTAGTGTATTAAAAATTACTTCAGGAGTTGGACGCTTTTCAACTTTATGCATACCTGTTGGAATACCACGACCATTATCTGAAACCGTAATACTATTATCTGCTTCAATAATAACATTAATTAGTGTTCCCCAGCCAGATAAAGCTTCATCTATCGCATTATCAACAATTTCCCATACTAAATGATGTAAACCTCTTGAGTCAGTTGACCCAATATACATCCCTGGACGTTTTCTTACAGCTTCTAACCCCTGTAAGACTTGTATGGAATCTTCATCATAGACTTGTTTAACTTTTTTATTTTTATCATCAGTTGCCATAAATATAAACCTCCAATAATATCAATTTATTTTATTGTATCACAAATTGTTTTTTTTTGCAAGTAAAAAGAAAAAAATATAACTAAACCCTATATAAAATGCATATAAAATTACTTTTAATATTAAAAAATAACGTCGAAAAAATGGTGAAAATATCATAAAATAAATTATTAATTTTTAATCAATTTACTACTTTTTTTTATTCAAATATTATATAATATAAAAAAAAGATTTCAAGTACTATTATGAGAAAGAGGATTTCATGACAGGATTATATATACAAATAATATTTTTAGTAATTTCATATCTCTTAGGATCAATACCTTGGGCATTAATCATCGGAAAAATCGTTAAAGGTATTGATATTAGAGAACATGGAAGTAAAAATATGGGAGCAACAAATGCTTTTAGAGTATTAGGTTTTAAATATGGTTTACTTGTATTTGCGCTTGATGCACTAAAAGGTGGATTAATTTTATTTATAATGAAACATAATTTCTTTAACTTTGACTTAGGTAGTTTCGTTATTCATCCACTTTCTTATGGTGCATGTGCATTTTTAGGACACTTGTTTCCGATTTTTGCAAAATTTAAAGGCGGAAAAGGAGTGGCTACCGCATCAGGAATTGTTCTATTCTACCACCCGATTGCATTTGGTGTCGGACTAATTACTTTTTTAATTATCATATTTACAACAAGATTTGTATCTCTTTCTTCTTGCTTAACAGCACTTGCTGTATTAATTACTTCTTTCTTCTTTAAAGATAATTACTATATTACAATAGGTGATATAACAATTACATATTTTAGTTTAATCTTAATCTTTATATGTATCTTTTTAATCGTTAAGCATATTCCAAATTTTAAAAGAATTTTAAAACATACCGAATCTAAAATAAATTTTAAAGCTATCAAAGATAAGGATGAACCTGCATTTGTTAGTGAAGCAGATGAAAAAAAGGATGAATAATTAACTCATCCTTTTTAATTTAGATTATCTGTATTTATTCATTTCTTCAAGAACTCTTGTAATATCTCGTTCTGAAGGTTTACGTCCCATTTGACGGAACATTGCTCTAATCATATCACGATTAATAGGCGGATTTTTTTCTAATTGTTTTTGGAATACATTCTTAATAACTAAGAAACCAACAACAAAACCAACTAAAAGACAAACTACACCAATAATTAATCCTACCCACCAAGGCATCATACTATATATTCTCCTTTTATATTTTTTATTGCAACTATTATATCATAATTAAATAATATTTTCAATTAATTAACCAAAAATTAATTAAAAATATCTAAATACTTGATACAAATTAATTTTTATTGTATAATTTTAATGTAAATTTTGACACGGAGGTAAATATTATGCCAAGAAAAATTACAGATGCATGCGTAGCTTGTGGTGCTTGCGCAGCTGAATGTCCTGTTGAATGTATTCATGAAGGCGATATCTATGCTATTGATGCTGATCAATGTGTAGATTGCGGTGCTTGTGAAGCTGCATGTCCAATGGGCGCAATCGTTGAAGAATAATATTATTCTAAAAAAAATGAGTTATCTTTTAAGATAACTCAATTTTTTATTTTTGATGAATCATGATTTCAATAATCTCTTTATCAGTTTCACACATTCCAACACGTGCAAGTGAACCGATTGCTTTAATGGTGTTTTCAACACCTTTTTTTACAATTCCATCACCACTAACAAATTGATTACCGTCTTTAAACATATAGTATCCTAAAATGCCTGCTTCAACACTTGATGCAATTTTTGCAGCACATGAAGATTTTGCTCCATCACAAACAACACCACTAATTATGGCAAGTGAATTAACTAAAGTATGAGCAATATCTCTAAATTTGCCACCTTCTAAATAGGCAACACCTGCACCACATCCTGCACCAGCAATAACTACACCACAAAATGCAGAAAGTTTACCAATGCTATGTTTTATATGAATAGTACATAAATTAGAAACAACTAACGCACGATATAACATATCCATGGAACAATTAGCATTTCTTGCAAAAACAATTACTGGTACACTAGCAGTTATACCTTGATTGCCGCTACCACTATTAATTACTACTGGCATATCACACCCATTCATTCTAGCATCACTACCAGCTGCAGCATAGGCTTTCATTTTATCAATAATTGATCCAGAACTATATTTTAAAATCGTTTTCCCAATATTTGCTCCGTAATTATTTGTTACACCTTCTTCTGCAATAGCCATATTATATTTAATTTGAAGGTCTAATTTTTCTTTAATATCATCAATATTAACAATATCAGCAAATTTAATAATATCTTCAATATTTAATACCGAATGATCAAGTTTTACTTTATTTAATACAACTTCTTTGTCACTTGCAAAAATTATTTTATTATTTTTTTCGATTAAAACTACATTAGTATGTGCATCTTCAATAATAACTTTTGCATAATCATTATTTAAATACCCTATTATTTCAATGTATAATGTGTGATCATTATCAGCATGATTAATTGTAATATTAGTGTTTTTTATATAGTCAGGAATTAATAATGCTTCTTCTTTTGAAACATTTGCAATAACCTCTAGTTTTTTACTAGCATCTCCAGCAATAATACCAACAGCACAAGCAGTATCAATACCACATAAACCTAATGTATTAGGAACAGTAACACTTTTTACATTTTTAATAATATTACCACTTACATTAATAATAACTTTACTAGGATTATTACCAAGAGCTTCTTTCATTAATGCAGCACAGTATGCAATAGCAATAGGTTCGGTACAACCCATAGCTGGAACTAATTCTTCATTTAAAATACGTACATAATTTTGATATTTATTTTGATCAAACTCCATATTAACCTCAAATTATAAACACTTAAATGGGTTTACATCTTTTTTACTAACAATAAATTCAACATCTTTAAATTGTTCTGAAAGTTGATTTTTAATATATTCTTTAAATAATGCTTCAACACTATGACTAACCTCAATAATGGCCATATTATATTCAACAGCATCTATAGCATTATTTTGTTTAACTTCGCCAGTAATGATACAATCACATCCAAGCTTTTTAGCAGTTACAGCATAATTACCACCAGAACCACCCAAAATAGCTACTTTCTTAACTTGTTTATCTAAATCACCAACTACACGAATAGCTTCTTCATTAAATACTTCTTTAACATAATATGCAAATTCAGCTAAAGAACGTTTTTCAATATCACCTATTCTGAAATATGAATCACTTGTTGGAATCTCCGGTACAGAATAAATATTTTCTAATTTTAGTAAACTAGCAAGATAATCATTCATACCATTAATAGCACAATCAAAATTAGTGTGCATAGCAAAAATATTAAGTTCATTTTTGAAAACTTTTAACATTTTCTTTCCAAGTGGACTATTATAATCTAAATTTATAATTGAATTAAATAAAAAAGGATGATGACATATTAACATGTCACAATTATTTTCAAGTGCTTCATCAACAACAGCACTCGTACCATCAAGTGTTATCATAACCTTTTTAACTTCTTTTGATAATGCCCCAAATTGTAAACCAACTTTACCATAATCAAAAGAACTAGCAAGTTCCACCGGATATAATGTTTGTAAATAATCAACAATTTCTTTTACTTTCATAGTATTTCCTCTATCATTTTACAATCTGCAACTAATTTTTCAGGAATAATTTCAGATTTCTTTATTATATTTTGATATTTTTCATAAACTTTAGTCCATTTTTCGATAAAAAGTGGACTTTTTTCTTTTCTTAAAATTGGACCAAATTCAAGATCAAAATTATTATATTCAATAATTGAATCACATTTTTTACATAAAATAAGCTCATAATATTTATCATTTTCTTTAACAATTTTTTCCGATATAATATTAAACTTATTATCAAATAAATATTTACGTAGAATAGGAACTTTAGTGTTAGCTTCCAAAATAAATTTATTTACATTAGTAGCATAACTAATACCTTCTTCTAAAATCTTAACAATTAATTCTCCACCCATTCCTAAAATAGCAACACAATTAATTGATTGATCAAGTTCTAATAAACCACTACCAAGTGTAAACTTAGTTTTTTCATCAAATTCAAATTGGTTTAAATTTTTTCTCGCAACATTTAATGGACCTTCTTTGTTATCGATTAATTGAACAAATGAAATACCTTTTTTTAATGCTTCAATGGCAAGATAACCATGATCACAACCTATATCAGCTAGTAAATCATTTTGATCTATCCAATCAAGTGCCGCATGTAATCTTACTAATGATCCCATATTTTAATCCTTTTCTATTTTATTATCTTTAGTCTAGATGGATGACGAAGTCTTCTAATTGCTTTAACCTCAAGTTGTCTTACTCTTTCCCTAGTAATCCCGAATTCCTTCGCAATATCTTCTAAAGTATGAATTATATTATCCTCTAAACCATAACGAAGGCGAATAATTCGTTCTTCTCTTGGTGTTAGGGTTTTTAACATTTTATCAATTTTATTTTTATACTCTAAATTTTCTAAATAAGTACTAGGATTCACTGCCGTAATATCAGGAATAACATCGACTAATAATGTTTCTTCTTCATCATCAATATTTAAATCTAATGAAATAACATCTAGTGAAGATTGTAAAAGAAATTCAACTTTCTCAAGTGGAATATCTAAATGTGCAGCTAATTCTTCGTTAGTTGGTTCTTTTTGAAGAATTTGTGTTAGTATTGTTCTTTCTTTCATTAGTTTATTTACCGCTTCTGACATATGAACAGGAAGTCTAACAATTCTACCTTTATCAACTATGGCACGAGAAATAGCCTGCCTAATCCACCAAGTACCATACGTAGAAAATCTAAATCCTCGTGATGGGTCATATTTGTATACAGCTTTAATTAATCCAATATTTCCTTCTTGAATTAAATCCATAAATGATAAACCACGATTTAAATACCTTTTTGCAATAGAAACAACAAGGCGTAAATTTGATTCAATTAGTAATTGTCTTGCTTCTAAGCCAATAAGAGAAATTTTTCTTAAAGCCTTTTTTTCTTCAATTGATAGTTTTTTATTAACTACAAGTTCTTTTTCTGCATTATTACCTTGTTTAATTTCGTTAGCACATTTAACCTCTTGATCATAAGTCAATAATGGAATTCTTCCAATATCGTTTAGATAGGTTCTAATTAAATCATTAACATTTATATAATCATTGTTATTAAAATCAATGTCTTCTAACGTTTCACTAGTATTAACACTTAATAGTTCTTCATCACTAGGTTCTATTTCATCTGTAATGTCGTGAACAATATCTATTTTTAAAGATTCTAAATATTTCTTAATTTCATCTAATAAAACAGACTTGTCTATTTCAAAAATTTCACATATGTAACTTTCGGTAACATAGTGAAATTCTTCAGCAAAACTTAATACTTTATTAAGTTGTTCTTTATATTTTTTTGTATCAAACATACCCCTTTTTTCCCCCTAAATATTATGTTCGTCTTTTTTGGACTCAGTAAATTCTTTAATCGCATTTTCATCCCCTCTGATAATACGATTTTTAATATCTCTAGTTTTAACTTTTTTGATATACTTTTTAATTAGTTCTAAACTTTGTTCAAAATCATCATCATTTTTTACATCAATTAAATGATCATTAATAATCGTTTCAATATATTCTTTAAATGATTCATCTAAACAAAGTACACTTATATTATGTGCAGCAAACTTAGAAGTATTTAATAATTTTGGATTAATAAGTACTTCTATTTCTAACGCATTTATAATCGAAAACTCTAATAATAATCCGTTACCAGGATAAAAATCTTGAGTATATGCTAAATATTTATTTAATTTAACATGACTATAAATTGCATGCTTAATTATTATTTGATAAGCTCTCTTAATAGCTTTAGTAATCGGAACTTCATTAACAATAACAGGTTTAACAGTTTTAGGCTTAGGAACATTATTAACTTCAGGAACATTTTGAATATTTGCTTTTTCACTAACAAAATCTTTCTTTAAACTATTTAAATCAACACCTAAATCACTAGCCATTTGATTCAAATAATAATCAATAATTGTTTCTTGATTAATTTCACTCAAAAATGCAAAAACTGTATGTTTAAACTGTTCAACACTTGAAATATCACTTTTAATCACTTTATCATAAGCTAAGCGATATAACCAATAATAAACAGGTTTTGCTTTCGAAATAAGGTAAGCTTCTAATTGTTTAGCTCCGTAATCTTTAATATATTCATCTGGATCTTGATTATTAGGTAAAACGACAGCTTCAGGAATAATATTATAATTAGCTAACATCTTAGCAGATCTACGCATTGCTTTAATACCCGCTTCATCACCATCAAAACATAAAACAATATTCTTTGTTATAGACAAAATACTATTGATATGTTCTTTAGTTAAAGCTGTCCCCATTGTAGCAACACCGTTTTTTATCCCTGCACGATATGCGGCGATAACATCCATAAAACCTTCAAATAAATAAATCTTATCAAGTTGTCTTGCTGGAAGTGCAGCATTATGCATATTATAAAGAACTTCACCTTTATGGAATAAAACATTCTCATTAGAGTTAATATATTTTGCTTGATTACTAGCAGTATAAATGCGCCCACTAAAACCTACAATCTTACCATTATTTGACGCAAGTGGAAACATAACACGAATTCTAAAAATATCGTGAATTTTATTATTGTCTTCTTGTTTAACAAGACCAAGTTCAATTAAATCAAGTTCAGAAATGCCCTTTTTTATTAAGAATTGATATAAACCATCACTTAAACTTGGTGCAAGACCAATTCTAAACTTATCAATAATTTCATCACTTATCCCACGATCATGTAAATATTTTAATGCTTCTACTCCTTCTTCACTATTACGAAGATAAAAACTATAAAACTTAGCAGCTTCATTCATAATATTTTCTAAACGTTCTTGTTTTAAAGCTTCTTTTGAAGTATTTGCACTAATCTTTAATCCAATACGTTCTGCTAGTTTAATTGTTGCTTGATCAAAAGAAATATTTTCATATTTTGCAACAAATGTAATAACATTACCTTTAGTGTTACAACTAAAACAATTAAACATTTTAACAGAATCACTTACACTCATTGAAGGATTTTTATCATCATGAAATGGACAAACGCCAAAATAACTATTACCTTTTCTAGTCAAAGGTAAATATTCAGACACAACTTCAACAATACTAAGGTCTTGAATTATTTTATTTCTAATATTACCAGGAATCATTTGCCCACCTCCTTATCATATAAATATTACAATATCTTAAAAATCAAACTTACCAGTAAAATAAGCTTTTAAATCTTCTACTTTAACAACATCTTGTTTCATAGAATCACGATGACGTACAGTAACTAAACCTTTTTCTAAAGTATCAAAGTCAACTGTAACGCAGTATGGAGTACCAATTGAGTCTTGACGACGATATCTTTTACCAATTTTACCGCTTGTATCATATTCACAAATGAAGTCTTTAGAAAGCATTTTAAATACTTCAGTAGCTTTTTCATTTAATTTATTTACAAGTGGAAGTACGGCGATTTTTACAGGGGCAAGTGCAGGATGTAAATGTAATACTTCTCTTGTTTCGCCACCTTCTAATACTTCTTCTTCATATGCATCAGTTAAAACTGCAAGTAATAATCTTTCTACACCAACACTTGGTTCAACAACATATGGAATATATTTTTCATTAGTTTCAGGATCTCGATATTCTAAACTTTCACCAGTTTGCTTTTGATGTACGCCTAAGTCATAATCAGTTCTATCAGCAATACCCCATAGTTCTCCCCAACCAAAGAAATATTTAAATTCCACATCAGTTGTAGCTTTTGAATAGAAACATAATTCTTCAGGTTTATGATCTCTAAATCTTACTGATTCATCTTTAAGCCCTAGTTTAGCAAGGAAATCTAAGCAGAATTTTTTCCAATATGCAAACCATTCTAAGTCAGTATCAGGTTTACAGAAGAATTCTAATTCCATTTGTTCAAATTCACGTGTTCTAAAAATAAAGTTACCTGGAGTAATTTCATTTCTAAATGATTTACCAATTTGTCCAATACCAAATGGAACTTTTTTACGCGTTGTTCTTTGAACATTTTTAAAGTTAACAAAAATACCTTGAGCAGTTTCTGGACGTAAATATACAACTGATTTAGCTTCTTCAACTACACCTTGATGAGTTTCAAACATTAAGTTAAATTTTCTAATTGGAGTATAGTTAACAGCACCACATTTAGGACATGCTACTTTATTTTCTAAAATAAAATTAAATAGTTTATCATTATCCCAACCATCGCCAGTTTCAGCACCTAAAGTAAAATCTTCAATTAGTTTATCAGCACGATGTCTTGAACCGCACGCTTTACAGTCTACAAGTGGATCAGAGAATCCTCCTACATGTCCTGATGCAACCCAAGTTTGTGGATTCATTAAGATTGCAGCATCAATACCTACATTATTAGGATGACATTGTACAAAGTCTTTCCACCAAGCTTTTTTAATATTATTCTTTAATTCTACACCAAGTGGACCATAATCCCATGCGTTTGCAAGTCCACCATAAATTTCACTACCTTGATATACAAAGCCTAATTGTTTTAAATATGCAACAAATTTTTCCATTGTCATTTCCATATTTTTACACCATCCTTTAATATTTTTTTATATAATTTTCTTTCTTATTATATCACAATAATGATTTATTTACCAAAAAAAAGAATTTAATACTAATAATAGTACTAAATTCTAATATTGATAACTATTCGATATGTTGTTTTAAACGACTCATTCTTTGATGATTACGAAGTCTTGAAAGAGCTTTTGCTTCAATTTGACGAACTCTTTCACGAGTAACACCCATAATTTTACCAACTTCTTCTAATGTATGACTTCTATCGACACCAATACCATAACGAAGACGAATAACCATTTCTTCACGTGGTGTAAGTGTTTGTAGAACATCATCAATTTCTTCACGATATAAAGTTTTCTCAGTATATTCAAGCGGATTAAGAGTGTTTTCATCAGCAACTAAATCAATTAATGTTGAATCTTCTTCATCACCTACTGCATTATCAAATGAAATAGAGTCTTGAGCAACTCTTTGAAGTTCCACAATTTTTTCAACTGGTAATTTCATTTCATCTGCAATTTCTTCAATCGTAGGTTCACGATGTAATTCTTGTACTAAACGTCTTCTTGTTCTAGTTAAACGATTAATACATTCATGCATGTGAACTGGAATACGAACATTACGCCCTTTATCAGCGATTGCTCTTGTAATAGATTGACGAATCCACCATGTAGCATAGGTACAGAATTTAAAACCACGTGTAGGGTCATATTTAAGAACAGCTTTCATAAGCCCCATATTACCTTCTTGAATCAAGTCAGAAAGTGGAAGGCCTCTTGTCATGTAACGTTTTGCAATATGAACAACTAAACGAAGATTAGCTTCAATCAATAAATCTTGAGCGCCTTTACCAATGGCAATTTTTTCTTCTAATTCTTTTAGTTCTTCATCCGATAATTTCTTACCAGCTTTTTCATATTGTTCAATTTTTTCCTTGGACATTATTCCTTCTTGAACTTGACGAGCAAGTTCTAGTTCTTGAGTAATGTTTAAAAGATCAACTTGACCAATTTCATGTAAATACATCTTAACAATATCATCAGATTGATAAGGTGTTGAATCAATGTTGTCAAAGTCAGATACTTTAATCTCAACTTCTTCTTCAGTAATTAAATCTTCATCATCAGGTTCTTCATCAAGATCATCTAAATCATCAAGATCATCACCAATTTCATCAATGATAATGTCATCACTAATATCCGGAGAATTTGCATCATCTTTTGTTACTTCATAATTCTTTGATTCTAGATAAGATATTACATCATCTAATAATTCATCATCGTCATTAGGAAATAACTTAGTGATTAAACCAATTGGAATATAACCATGTTCATCCCCATACTTTACTAGTTCTTCTAATTGAGTTTTGTATAATT